>NZ_JBSGZD010000009.1:0-69685 GCF_053610825.1 Streptomyces sp. NPDC054863
GTCACGCCCGGCGCGGCTGCGTTGTCGGCCCACCGTGCATGGCTCGAAGTGGCGCCATGTCAGATGAAGCCCAGCTCTTCATTCTTAGGCCAGAAAGCATTCAACACCTTGTGTTCAGTGGGTACTTCCTGCCCACCGAGAACTATTTGAAGGAAAATCAAGATCAACTTGTGACTCCGGTCATAGCGTCATTGGTCTGGACCTGATGGGGTGAAGCTCGACCACAGGGCACGCGGAGCCGCCACCCTCTACAAGGGCGGCCTTCTTCGCTGTGCCCGAAAAACACTCTCAAAAGGGGTACGGGGCGTGCAGACCAGCACCACCATTCGCCGCAAGTCCAACAGGCTCACTGTTGCGGCCATGTCCGTCACCACGGGCCTGGCGCTCTTCGCCACCGCGGTGCCCGCCAGCGCCGACACCGGTGCCACCCGGCCGGGCGATGCGGGCCAGGCGGTTGCCGTCGTCGAGAAGGCGACGGGCACGGCGGACATCGCTTCCTCGACGGCCGCTCCGGGCACACCGGCCAAGGCCGTCACCGCCAACGAGGGCGGCGCCGTCACGATCACCGCACCGGACAGGGCGACCGGCTCCGTCAACGCCGTCGCCGCGGACGGCACTTCGTTCGGCCTTTCGCTGCCGGGCGTCAAGGACGTGGAAGGCGTCAAGGCGGGTGCGGGCACCATCGTCTACCGCGACGCCGCGGCAGCCACCGACATCGCCGTACAGCCGACCACGGACGGCGGCGCTCGTGCCCTCGTCACCCTCAAGGACGGCAAGGCCCCCGAGACCCACCGGTTCCGGCTCAACCTTCCGCAGGGCGCGGGTCTCACCGAGGACGGGCGAGGCGGTTTCGAAGTACACCGCAAGAGCGGCGACGGCGTTCACGTCCCGGTGGGAACGGTCGACGCGCCCTGGGCCAAGGACGCCAACGGCAAGCCCGTGCCCACCCGTTACAAGCTCGACGGCAATGACATCGTCCAGACCGTCGAGACCAATGACAAGACGGCTTTCCCCGTGGTCGCCGACCCCAAGCTCACGTGGGGCATCGTGACGGGTACCGCGTACTTCAGCAAGAGCGAGACCAGGAAGATCGCCGACAACGGGGCTCTGTCGGGAGTCGTTTCCGGGTTCCTCCCGCCGGGCTTGAACATCTATTGGGGCGCGCACGCCGCAGTCATCACCACGACGGCGATCAAGGCGAAGAATGCGAAGAAGTGCATCCAGATCAAGTTCGCCGCGGGGATCTTCATCCCGAACCAGTACTCCGGCGGGTACTGCAAGTAGCAACACCCGTACGACGAGTGGAGAGCGGTCTTGAGCAGTACGTGGCTCATCTACAGCGGAGCCCTCATGATGCTCCTGTCTGCGGGGATCATGGTCGCCACCGGCAGGCCGGCGACACCGGTCCGGCGTGACACCGTGGCGATCGCCACCGGCGTCGCCGTCGGCGTGCTCATGTGCGTCATCGCCCTGATGCTGCACACGCCGGCACGGATCGCCGTGTCCGGGTCGTGCTTCTGGATGGCCGCGGCCATCACCGGAACGCACGCCGTGCGCGGCCGGTTCGACTCGCGAGGCTGATCGCGAGACCGGCACCGCGGCGGCGGCCCGCATCCTCCTGCGGACCCTGTGCGGTCCCCGGGAGCTGCGGGCCGCCGTGCGTCACTGCCGCACCGTGCGACGAGGCTGCGGGGCGGCTCGAAGCACCTGGCCTCCCGGAGCGTCCGCAGCCCGGCCCGCGCCGCCGCAGGTCAGTGCTTGACCGACCCCGCCGCGTAGTGCCCCGGCACCATCCGCGTCGACACCGCGAACCGGTTCCACACGTTGATCGTGTTGATCGCCGCGATCAGATGCGCCAGCTCCACCTCGTCGAAGTGCTTCGCCGCCTTCTCGTACGCCTCGTCCGGGACGAACCCGTCCGTCAGAACCGTGATCGCCTCGGTCAGCTCGATCGCCGCGACCTCCTTCGCCGTGTAGAAGTGCTGCGACTCCTCCCACGCCGAGAGCTGGACGATCCGCTCCACGCTCTCGCCCGCCGCGAGCGCGTCCTTGGTGTGCATGTCCAGGCAGAACGCGCAGTGGTTGATCTGCGAGGCGCGGATCTTCACCAGTTCCGCCACCACCGGGTCGAGGTGCTTCCTGGTGGCCTTCTCCAGCTGGAGCATGGCCTTGAAGACGTCGGGGGCGTGCTCGGACCAGTTCATCCGGGGGGTGTGCTCGGGGACGTACGGGGTGTCGGGGGTGTTCTCGTTCGTCGTCATGCCTCTTACGCTACGCACCCGGCGGCCCACGGGTATGGTCCATTCCCGTGACAGATTCATGGGCCATTTTTCAGGCGGAGCTCCGGCCGGAGTCCCGCGTGGGCACCGGCAGCGACCTGCATCTCGACCTTGCCGGGCCCGGCCTGCGCACCGGACTCCGGGACGCACTCCGCGAGGCCGCCCGCACCGGACGCCTCGCCCCCGGCACCCGCCTGCCCTCCTCCCGTACGCTCGCCGCCGACCTCGGCATCGCCCGCAACACGGTCGCCGACGCCTACGCCGAGCTGGTGGCGGAAGGGTGGCTCACCGCCCGCCAGGGCTCCGGCACCCGCGTCGCCGAGCGGGCCGCGACCGCCGCTCCCCGTAAGCCGCGCGCGCCCGCCGCACCGCGCGACCGGGTCCGTACCGCCCCGACCCACAGCCTCCTGCCCGGCGCCCCCGACCTCTCGACCTTCCCCCGCGCCGAGTGGCTCAAGGCGCACCGCAAGGCGCTCGCCGCCGCCCCGAACGACGCCTTCGGGTACGGGGATCCGCGCGGCAGGACCGAACTGCGCACCGCCCTCGCCGAGTACCTCGCGCGGGCCCGCGGCGTGCACGCCGACCCCGAACGCATCGTGATCCGCTCCGGCTACGTCAACGCGCTGACCTTCCTCGCCGGAGTGCTCCGCCACCGCACCCCGGCCGCGAAGGCGGTGGCCGTCGAGGCGTACGGACTGGACCACCACCGGGAGTGCTTCCGCGCCGCCGGGCTGCGCATCCCCCCGCTCGGACTCGACGAACTCGGTGCGAAGACAGGGGAGTTGGAGGAAATGACGGGCGTGGGGGCGGTGCTGCTGACCGCCGCGCACCAGTTCCCGACCGGCGCCGCACTGCACCCGGACCGGCGGGCGGCGGCCGTCGACTGGGCGCGGCGGACCCGCGCTCTGATCCTGGAGGACGACTACGACGGCGAGTTCCGTTACGACCGCCAGCCGGTCGGCGCCCTCCAGGGCCTCGACCCGGACCGGGTCGTCTACCTCGGCACCACCAGCAAGGCCCTCGCCCCCGGCCTGCGGCTGTCCTGGATGGTGCTCCCGGAGGAGCTGACCGGCCTGCTCTCGCCGCACGACAACACCTCCAGCGCGCTGGAGCAGCTCACCCTCGCCGAGTTCATGGCCTCCGGGGCGTACGACCGTCATGTGCGCGCGATGCGGCTGCGCTACCGGCGGCGGCGCGACGACCTGGTCGCCGCCCTCGCGGCACGTGCGCCGGGCGTACGGATCAGTGGCATCGCGGCCGGTCTGAACGCCATCCTCGAACTGCCGACGGGCAGCGAACAGGCCGTGGTGCGCGCGGCGCACTGGCAGGGGCTCGCGGTGGAGGGGCTGTCCCGGTACCGGCACCCGGACGCGCCGGGGGAGCGGCGGGACGGGCTGATGGTCGGGTACGCGACGCCGACCGACAGCGCGTGGGCGGGCGCACTGGAAGCGCTGATCAGGGCGCTGCCGCAAGGCTGAACAGGGCGCTGCCGCGAAGGGCTGATCAGGTCCCTGCCGCAGTGGGGGCGTACGGGGCGGAGCGGGCGTCGGGACGCGGGTCGGCCCCCGGTTCCGTACGGCGTTGTACGGGACCGGGGGCCGGCGGACGTGGGGGGGGGAGGGGGGGAGGAGCGGTGTGTCAGTTCCGGGGGCTCACCTCGGGGCCTCCTCGGTCAGCAGGGATGCGTTCCGGCCCACGGCGAGCAGGCGTTTCACGGCGGCGGACGCCGCGGCCAGGATCAGCCGCCGGCCGCCCCGCCGCCAGGCGAGCAGTGCGTTGAGGAAGCCGGAGTCGCAGAAGGTGACCCGGGACGCGTCGACCACGAGGCGGGTGTGCCCGAAGGCGGCGGCCGAAGCGAGCAGTGCGCTCAGCGGGGCAGCCGTGAAGTGGTCGATCTCGCCCTGGACGGCGACTCTGAGGGTCGTGCCCTCGGTGCGGCAGGCGGCGACGACGGGCAGCGGTGGCCGCTTGGCTGCGGCACGGCCGGAACGGATCGAGGTGATCGAGATCGGCAGTATGTGGGAGGGGCTTGCGGTGGTGTTCACGCCGTCTGCAACGAGCCCCGGCGCCCTCGGGTACTGCCGGGGTACAGGGATCACCCGGCCGCGCGAACCGTCACCGGCCCGCGGGGAAAGCAGAAGCCCCGGCCGGACGGGGGAGACCGACCGGGGCAGTTTGGGGAGGCGGGGTGAAAATCCCGCGCATAGATGAAGGATAAACCATCAAAGGGGGTGGTTTCTCCCACCGGGCAAATCACCTCACTTAACGCTGGTTGACGCTCCGAAGTTCCTCAGGGCCCGGCAGCCCTCTAGTCTGTCGACCGTCCAGAGTCGGTAGAGCAGTCGGCATCGCAATCGGTGCAGCAACACGATCGGTGCAGCAACACGGGGGAGTGGCCGGGCATGGCAGCGCGACGGCGCAAACTGAGGTCCAGCACGGTGGTGCTCGGCGGCATGGGAATGCTCGCCCTGACCCTCACCTCCTGCGGCGACGAACCGGACAAGCGATGCGTGGACCCGGTCACCCAGGAAGAGCTTCCGAGCTACGAGTGCGAGGACGATGACGACGGGGGCGGCAGCAGCGGAAGCAGCGCCGGCCACAGCGGCGTCTACTACTACGGCGGCAGCGTCAGCAACCGGCGCGTCTCCGGCGGCAGCTTCGACAAGCAGGCGGTGGACCGGGGCGGGTTCGGCTGCTCGGGGTCCGGCGGGGGGTAGCGGGCGCTCGCGCGGGTGGGGTGGGTGCGCTCACTGCCGGGGCAAGCCCCGGACCCCTGCACGGACTGCGCCCGCGCGTCCTCAAGCCCCGGACCCCTGCACGGGCCGCGCCCGCGCGTCCTCCATCGCCGGACGGGCTGAACAGGTCTCCGGGTACGAGCGGGTGCGTCGTGGCCGGCCGCCAGGCTGGTGGTCATGGTGCGGGCACGTCGTGGCTGGTCGCGCAGTTCCCCGTGCCCCTGAATGCCTGCCCCCTCACCCCCTGGCCTCCTTGTGCTCGCCGCCCCGGCCCCGTACCGACCCCCCGAAGGCCACCGCCATGAAGCGTCACACCATCACCCCCCGACCCGACTGGCAGCGGATCGTCGAGGAGCAGGGGGTCATCTACCCCCTGACCCGCTACCCCGACGACACCCTGCGCCCGTACTGGGACGAGAGCGCCTACTACTCCTTCACGCTGCCCGAGGTCGAGGCGCTCGAAGAGGTCGTCGAGGAACTGCACGTGATGTGCCTGGCCGCCGCCGAGCACATCGTGGCCGAGGACCGTTTCGCGGACCTCGGGATCACCGACCCCAGGCTGGCGAAGCTGATCGCCGAGTCCTGGCGCCGCCGCGCCGAACTCCCCTCCCTCTACGGCCGGTTCGACCTGCGCTACGACTCCACGGGGCCGGCCAAGATGCTGGAGTACAACGCCGACACCCCCACCTCCCTCGTGGAGGCGGCCAGCCCGCAGTGGTTCTGGATGGAGGAGCTCTTCCCCGGCGCCGACCAGTGGAACTCCCTGCACGAGCGCCTCGTCGACGCCTGGAAGAAGCAGGCCAGGCTGCTGCCGCCGGGCCCGCTGCACTTCGCCCACTCCGAGGGCGACGAGCTCGGCGAGGACCTCATGACGGTCGCCTACCTGCGTGAGACCGCCGAACAGGCCGGTATCCGCACCGAGGCGATCTCCGTCGAGCAGATCGGCTGGGACCGGCTCTCCCGCCGCTTCGTCGACGAGAAGCTCCGCTTCATCCGCAGCTGCTTCAAGCTCTACCCGTGGGAATGGCTGGCCACCGACCGCTTCGGCCCGCACGTGCTGTCCACCCTCGACAACGGCGGCGGCACCGGCACCACCTGCTGGATCGAACCCGCCTGGAAGATGCTCCTCTCCAACAAGGCCCTCCTGGCCGTCCTCTGGGAGCTCTACCCCGGCCACCCCAACCTGCTCGCCTCCTACCTCGACGGCCCCCGCGAACTGGCCGCCCCGGACGGCCCCGGCTACGTCGCCAAGCCCCTCCTCGGCCGTGAGGGCGCCGGAGTCACCGTCCACGAGCCGGGCTCCGAGCCACCCGCCCCCACCGAAGTCCCGGTCTGCTACCAGGAGTTGGCCCCGCTGCCCGACTTCGACGGCAACCGCACGGTGCTCGGTGCCTGGGTCGTCGAGGACGAAGCGGCGGGGCTCGGCATCCGGGAGTCGTCGGGCCTGGTCACGGACGAGTACGCCCGCTTCCTGCCCCACGTCATCCTCTAGCCGTCGGTCACCGGGCCGTCAGTCACCCGGCGGTCCCACCCGGCGGCCGGTCACTCGGCCGTCAGTCGCTCAGCACCTCGCGCAACTGGTCAAGACCCCAGTCCAGGTCCTCCTTGCTGATCACCAGCGGTGGGGCGATCCGGATGGTCGACCCGTGGGTGTCCTTCACCAGCACCCCCCTCTCCATCAGCTGCTCGGAAATCTGCCGCCCGGTGCCGCGCGACGGGTCGATGTCGACCCCGGCCCACAGCCCGCGCCCGCGCACCGCCCGCACCGCGCCCTCGCCCACGAGGAGGTTCAGCTCGTGGTGCAGGTGGTCGCCCAGCTCGGTGGCCCGCTGCTGGAACTCGCCGCTGCGCAACATCGCGATCACTTCGAGCGCGACCGCGCAGGCGAGCGGATTCCCGCCGAACGTCGACCCGTGCTCGCCCGGCTTGAACACACCCAGCACCTCCGCCGACGAGACCACCGCCGACACCGGCACCACCCCGCCGCCGAGCGCCTTGCCCAGCACGTACACATCGGGCACCACGCCCTCGTGCTCGCAGGCGAAGGTCCGGCCGGTCCTGCCGAGCCCCGACTGGATCTCGTCCGCGATGAACAGCACGTTCCGCTCGCGGGTCAACTCCCGCACACCGGCGAGATATCCGGCCGGCGGCACCAGCACCCCCGCCTCGCCCTGGATCGGTTCGAGGAGCACCGCCACCGTGTCGTCGGTCAGCGCCTGCTCCAACGCCTCCAGGTCGCCGTACGGAACGATGTCGAAGCCCGGGGTGTACGGGCCGTAGTCCGCGCGCGCCTCCGGGTCCGTGGAGAAGCTGACGATCGTCGTCGTACGCCCGTGGAAGTTGTCGGAGGCGACGACGATCCTGGCCCGCCCGTCCGGCACGCCCTTGACCCGGTACCCCCACTTGCGGGCGGTCTTCACGGCCGTCTCGACGGCCTCCGCCCCGGTGTTCATCGGCAGCACCATCTCCATGCCGCACAGGGCGGCGAGCTCGGAGCAGAACGCGGCGAACCGGTCGTGGTGGAAGGCCCGCGACGTCAGCGTGACTCTTTCCAGCTGTGCCTTGGCCGCCTCGATCAACCGGCGGTTGCCGTGACCGAAGTTGAGCGCCGAATACCCGGCGAGCATGTCGAGGAAGCGGCGCCCCTCGACATCGGTCATCCACGCGCCCTCCGCCTCGGCGACGACGACGGGCAGCGGGTGGTAGTTGTGCGCACTGTGTGCCTCCACAGAGGCGATGGCATCCGTAGTGGCGTCCGTTGTCGACACGGGAACTCCGATCGTCAGGTGTGCGGAACAGGCCGTCCGGTGAAGGGCGTGGGCGGCGCCCCTTTCTATCGTCGGTCACCGCGAGGGCGTGGAAACCTTGCCGCCCACCGCACACTTTCCGCTCGGACCGCCGTTCACACGTCGAGGAGTTGACGCCGCTGCCCCGGCGGGTCCGCCTCGCCGGGACCGGCGCCCCGGGACCCGCGCCACCGCAGGAACAGCACCGCTCCGGCGGCCCCGGCGGCCAGCCCGGGAATCGCCCACCACCAGCCGTCCGCCACACCGGAGGCGGCAGGGGCGGACGCCGTGGGCACGGTCCTTGTCCCCGCGGATCCGGCGGTGGCCCCGGACCCGGCGGGCAGGCCCTCCCCGGCTGACCGCTCGGCACGGGCGGGAGGCCGGTGCCCCGTCGGCAACGGCACCGCACCGACCCCCTTGCCACCGGGTGGCGCCATCAGCCCGAGCTTCTTCAGCAGGGCGGCCAGCGGCCCGGGCCGCTCCGCCTTGTGCCAGGTGCCCTCGTACGACCCCGGGACGCCGGAGCTCGTGTGTATCCACACGGCCCCGCCCCTCTCCTGCGGGTACACCTGCTGGAGCCGCCACGGGCTGCTGTCGTGGATCAGCCAGGTCACGTTGATCTGGTGCGCCTCCATCGCGGTCACCAGCGGCGGCCTGGCCTTCCGGTCCTCCTCGCCCGCCTCCGCAGGGTCCTCCAGCAGTTCGGCGAGGCGTCCGTACTCCCCGTCGGAGACGTGCCGCGAAGCGGTCCTCCCGCTGGCGGGCGCCACCAGGAGCACGCTCGTCGGCCCTCCGGCGGACGCCGTCGGGGCGGACGTCCACGTGAGGCCGAACACGGCCAGCAGCAGGGTCACCCGGTACAGGCGTCGCAGCCGGGCCGCCGAGCGCACTGTGTTCCTCGTCTCACGGCCACCCGCAGTGCTGTGCCCTTCCATGGTCCCCTCCGGCGTTCTCACGTACTTCACACACCGGAAGCGGCGCATCGGTTCCCGACCGATGAGAATCCGGTTTCCGCACCTGAGAGAATGGCTCACATGGCCTCTCGACCCCGTGTGCTCTCCGGTATCCAGCCCACCGCAGGCTCGTTCCACCTCGGCAACTACCTCGGCGCCGTGCGCCAGTGGGTGGCTCTGCAAGAGACGCACGACGCCTTCTACATGGTCGTGGACCTGCACGCCATCACGATTGCGCAGGACCCGGCGGAGCTGCGCGCCAACACCCGGCTCGCCGCCGCCCAGCTCCTCGCCGCGGGGCTCGACCCGGACCGCTGCACGCTCTTCGTGCAGAGCCACGTGCCCGAGCACGCCCAGCTCGGCTGGGTGATGAACTGCCTCACCGGCTTCGGCGAGGCCTCCCGGATGACCCAGTTCAAGGACAAGTCCGCGAAGCAGGGATCCGACCGCACCACCGTCGGCCTCTTCACGTACCCGGTCCTCCAGGTCGCCGACATCCTGCTCTACCAGGCGAACCAGGTCCCCGTCGGCGAGGACCAGCGCCAGCACATCGAGCTGACCCGCGACCTCGCGGAGCGCTTCAACACGCGCCTCGGCGAGACCTTCACCGTCCCGGAGCCGTACATCCTCAAGGAGACGGCGAAGATCTACGACCTCCAGGACCCGAGCATCAAGATGAGCAAGTCGGCGTCGACGCCGAAGGGCCTCGTCAACCTCCTCGACGATCCCAAGGTCACCGCGAAGAAGGTCAAGAGCGCGGTCACCGACACCGACACCGTCATCCGGTTCGACCGGGAGAACAAGCCGGGCGTCTCCAACCTCCTCACCATCTCCGCCACCCTCACCGGCAAGTCGGTCGCCGAGCTGGAGCAGGAGTACGAGGGGAAGATGTACGGCGCGCTGAAGACGGACCTCGCCGAGCAGATGGTCGAGTTCGTGACGCCGTTCAGGACCCGTACGCAGGCGTACCTGGACGACCCGGAGACGCTGGACTCGATCCTCGCCAAGGGCGCCGAGAAGGCCCGCGCGGTCGCCGCCGAGACCCTCGCCCAGGCCTACGACAGGATCGGCTTCCTGCCGGCCAAGCACTGACGGCCGAGCACCGGGCAACCCGGTGCGCAGTGGTGGCGGACGTACGTCCCGCAAGCCCCGGACCTCGGGTTCTGGCACCAAGGGCGGTACGCCCGCCACACTGCACCCGTACACGCCTCTCGGCCGCACCGCCGAGGCGCCCGCACCGACGACGGAGGAGAACGACGTGGGGACCGTAACGCTCGGCGTTTCGATCGCGGTCCCGGAGCCGTACGGCAGCCTGCTCCAGGAGCGGCGCGCGGCCTTCGGGGACCCTGCCGCACACGGCATTCCTACGCACGTCACCCTGCTCCCGCCGACCGAGATCGACGCGGACGCGCTGCCGGCCGTCGAGGCGCACCTCGCGGCGATCGCCGAGTCGGTACGGCCCTTCCCGATGCGGCTGTCGGGGACCGGGACGTTCCGGCCGCTGTCGCCTGTCGTCTTCGTGAAGGTCGTCGAGGGGGCGTCCGCCTGCGGGTGGCTGCAGAAGCGGGTGCGGGACGCGTCGGGGCCGCTGGTGCGGGAGCTGCAGTTCCCGTACCACCCGCACGTCACCGTGGCCCACGGGATCACGGAGGAGGGCATGGACCGGGCGTACGACGAGCTGTCGACGTACGCCGCGGAGTGGTCCTGCGTCTCCTTCGCCCTCTACGAACAGGGCCAGGACGGAATCTGGCGCAAGCTGTGCGACTACGCGTTCGGCGGCACGGAGCGGGGCGAGATCCCCCCGCAAGGTCTGCCCCACGACACCCCCGCCCTCCACTGAGACACCTGAGGGCGGGATGCTCAGGGGCGCGGGGAACTGCGCGACCAGCCACGACGTACCCGCACGAAGGAATCAGACCGGCAGTCGCCTGAACAGGGGCCTCGGCACGTGCCGGAGAGCCGACATCACCGCTCGGAGCGCACCCGGGACCCACACCACCTCCGCCCTCCGGCGAAGGCCCGACTCGATGGCCTCCGCGACCGCATCCGGCGTCGTCGCGAGCGGAGCCTCCTCCATCCCCTCCGTCATCTTTGTCCTGACAAACCCCGGGCGTACGACCATCACGTGCACGCCCGTCCCGTGCAGTGCGTCGCCGAGGCCCTGGGTGAACGCGTCGAGGCCCGCCTTGCTGGAGCCGTAGATGAAGTTCGCCCGGCGGGCCCGCTCGCCCGCGACCGACGACAGGACGACGAGGGAGCCGTGGCCCTGGCCCTGGAGTGCGTTCGCGCAGACCAGGCCCGCCGAGACCGCGCCCGTGTAGTTGGTCTGGGCGACCCGTACGGCGGCCATCGGCTCGGCCTCGTCGTTGGTCTGGTCGCCGAGCAGCCCGAAGGCGATCAGCACCATGTCGATGTCGCCCTCGGTGAAGACCTTGCCGAGCACCTCCTCGTGCGAGGCACTGTCGAGCGCGTCGAAGGCGACCGTACGGACGTCGGCGCCGAGGTCGCGCAGCTGCTCCGCCGCGGCTTCCAGGGCGGGGGACGGGCGGCCGGCCAGCCACACCGTACGGGTGCGGCGGGCGACGAGCCTGCGGGCGGTGGCGAGAGCGATCTCGGACGTGCCGCCGAGGACGAGCAGGGACTGCGGGGTGCCGAAGGCGTCCTTCATGACGTACGTACTCCTCAGAGAGCGGATGGTCAGAGTGCGAGGCGGCGGGACAGGTCCGAGGTGAAGACCCCGTGGGGGTCCAGTTCGGCCCGCAGTGCGCGGAAGCCGGCCAGCTTCGGGTACATCGCGGCGAGCGTCTCGGGGCGTACCCGCGAGTCCTTGGCCAGGTAGAGCCGTCCGTCCGCCGCGGCCACCTCCGCGTCGAGCTCGTCGAGGAAGGCGCCGAGGCGCGGCATGCTCGCCGGGATGTCCAGGGCGAGCGTCCAGCCGGGGACGGGGAACGACAGCCAGCCCGGGTCCGCGTCGCCGAAGCGCTTCAGGACGGCGAGGAAGGACGGGCAGCCGCGCTGCGAGATCCGGCCCACGATCCGCCGCAGCGCCTCCTCCTGTCCGTACGGGACCACGAACTGGTACTGGACGAAGCCGCTGCGCCCGTAGATCCGGTTCCAGTGCGGGACGCCGTCCAGCGGGTGGAAGAACGTGGAGATCTTCTGCAGCTCGCCCACGCGCGCGCGGGGCGCCCGCCGGTACCAGAGCTCGTTGAAGAGCCCCACCGACTTCCGGCCGAGCAGTCCTTCCGGCACGAAGGAGGGCGCGCCCGGCAGCCTGCCGGGGCGGAACGTCAGCGGGTGGCGGCGGGCCCGCGCCGGCAGTACGTCCAGCGGTGCGTGGTCGCCGCGCGTGAGGATGGACCGTCCCATCGAGGCCCCGCGCGCCAGCAGGTCGATCCAGGCGACGGAGTACCGGTAGAGGTGGTCGGTCTCCGTCAGCCGGGACATCAGGTCGTCGAGGTCGGTGGCCCGCTCCGTGTCCACCGACATCAGAGAGGTCTCGACGGGCAGCAGTTGTACGGTCGCGAGGAGGATCACCCCGGTCAGGCCCATCCCGCCCGCCGTCGCGTCGAACAGGTCCGTGCCCGGCAGCACCGTACGCACCTCCCCGTCGGCGCCGAGGAGTTGGAGCGAGCGGACGTGCCGGGAGAAGCCGCCCGAGCCGTGGTGGTTCTTGCCGTGGATGTCGGCGCCGATCGCCCCGCCCACCGTGACGTACCGCGTCCCGGGCGTCACCGGCACGAACCAGCCCAGCGGCAGCAGCACTTCCATCAGCCGGTGCAGGCTCACCCCCGCGTCGCACACCACGACCCCGGCGTCCGCGTCGATGCTGTGGATGCGGTCCAGGCCCGTCATGTCCAGGACCGAACCGCCCGCGTTCTGCGCCGCGTCGCCGTACGCCCGGCCCAGGCCCCGCGCGATGGAGCCGCGCACCCCGCAGCCGCGTACCGCCGCCGCTGCCTCCTCGTACGTACGGGGACGGACCACCAGCGCGGTCGTCGGGGCGGTCCTGCCCCAGCCGGTCACGGAGGCGAAGGCATCGGCGGAGAGCGCGGGGTGCTCGGGCACGTGAGCAGGTGCGGAGTCAGGCATGGGCGCGACGGTACCGCTGAAAGTGCCCGCTTATGTCCAACTAAACAACGTTTCGGCGGAACGGGTGGTTGATTGAGTGTCATCACCAAATGTCATGAATATTGGCGTTTTACCGACAAGAGTCTCCCTGAGGTGCGCCCCGCCGGGCCACGCACGCCGAAGCACGCCGAATCCAAGGGATGACAGATGCGAGAAGTGGACCACCGTCTGCTGTCCGCGATGCGCGACTGCGGAACGGACCCACGGGTGGCCGCCGCCGCCCGCGCCCTCTCCTTCAGCGGTGAGCACGGCGCCCTCTGGCTCGCCGCCGGACTCGTCGGCGCGGCCGTCGACCGCGACCGGCGCGGCGCCTGGCTGAGAGGTGCGGCGCTGATCGGCGCGGCCCAGGCGGCGAGCATGGGCGTCAAGCGCGTGGTGCGCCGCCCGCGCCCCCGACTGCCCGCGCAGCAGCCCCTGGTGAAGACCCTGGGCCGGCACTCCTTCCCCAGCTCGCACGCCACCTCGGCCGCCGCAGCCGCGGTCGCCCTCGGCGCGCTCGGCCCCTTCGGCAGACAGGTCGTCCCGCCGCTGGCCGCCGCGATGTGCGTGTCCCGCCTCGTCGCCGGCGTCCACTACCCGAGCGACGTCGCCGCGGGTGCACTGCTCGGAGGGCTCACCGCGGGGCTCGGGGCCAAGTGGCTGAAGGGACGGGAGGCCTCCCGTGGCTGACCGCACCGTCGCCCCCCTCCTGGAGAAGCAGCAGGACCTCCTGGGCAAGCAGCAGGACCTCCTGGACAAGCGGCAGGACCGGCGCGCCTCCGGCGCCGCGACCCTGCCCCCGCAGCGCCGCGTCCTGCGCCGGCTCGGCCTGCACCGGCTCGGCCTGCCGGGCCTCCTGCTGGGGCTGGTGCGCACCGCACGCCCCCGCCAGTGGATCAAGAACAGCCTCGTGGTGGCCGCCCCGGCAGCCGCGGGACAGCTCTTCTCCACCCGCTCGGTGGTCCAACTGGCCGTCGTCTTCGCCCTGTTCACGGCAGCCGCGTCCGCCGTCTACCTGATCAACGACGCCCTCGACGCAGAGGCCGACCGCGCACACCCCACCAAGTGCCGCCGCCCGGTCGCCGCAGGACAGGTCCCCGTCCCCGTCGCGTACGCCACCGGCGCCGCGCTCGGCATCCTCGCGCCGACCGCCGCCGCCTTCCTCTGCAACCCGATGACCGCGGCCCTCCTCACCGGCTACGTGGTCATGCAGATGGCCTACTGCCTGCGCCTCAAGCACGTACTCGTCCTGGACCTGCTCGTCGTCACCGCGGGCTTCCTGATGCGCGCGATGATCGGCGGAGTGGCGCTCGACATCACGCTCTCCCGCTGGTTCCTGATCACCACCGGCTTCGGCGCGCTGTTCATGGTCTCCGCCAAGCGCTACTCCGAGGCCGTCCAGATGGCCGACAGCCCGCTCAAGGGCCGCACCCGGGCGCTGCTCGGCGAATACACCACCGGCTACCTGCGGTTCGTCTGGCAGCTCGCCGCCGGGGTCTCCGTACTCGGCTACTGCCTGTGGGCCATGGAGCACGGCGGCGCCCCCGGCTCGACGCCGGGCGACGGCGGCCTGCTGCCCTGGCGCGAACTGTCCATGGTCGCCTTCATCGCCGGAATCCTGCGGTACGCGGTCTTCGCCGACCGGGGCACCGCCGGAGCCCCCGAGGACGTCGTCCTGCGCGACCGCGGCCTCGCGCTCATCGGCCTGATCTGGATGGCGATGTACGGCCTCGCCGTCGCCGACCTGTGAGCAGACGCGCCCCCGACTGGTCGGAGACCGGCTCCTTCGCCGCCGTCGGCGGCTGCGCCTACCTCGCCGACCTGGCCCTCTTCGTCTGGCTGCGCGGCCCCCTCGGCTGGGACCCGCTCTCCGCGAAGGCCGTCGCGTTCCTCGCCGGATGCACCGTCGCGTACGCGGGCAACGCCCTGGGCACGTACAAGAACCAGGCCGTGCACGTGTCGCGGCTGCGCCGGTACGGCATCTTCTTCGCCGTCAACGTGGCGGGCGCACTGGTCCAGTTGCTCTGCCTGGTGCTCTCGCACCACGGGCTCGGCCTGACCTCGCCGCAGGCCGACACCGTCTCCGGCTCGGTCGTCGGCATGGCGCTCGCCACCTGCCTGCGTTTTTGGGGTACACGCACTCTGGTATTCAGTGCAAAAGGGTTGGTCGGCACAAAAGGGCAGGCAGGTACAGAGGGAACATGGACTGGCTGAAGAACCTCCCCGTCGTCGGGCCGCTCGTCGTGCGCCTGATGGGAACGCACGCCTGGCGCACGTACGAGACGCTCGACCGGGCCAAGTGGAGCAGGCTCGCCGCGGCGATCACCTTCATCAGCTTCCTGGCGCTCTTCCCGCTGATCACCGTCGCCGCCGCGATCGGCGCGGCCGTGCTCAGCAAGGAGCAGGTCCGCGACCTCAAGAGCCGCATCGCCGAGCAGGTCCCCGGCATCTCCGACCAGCTCGACATCGACGCCCTCATCAACAACGCGGGCACCGTCGGCATCGTCGCGGGCGCACTGCTCCTCTTCACCGGCATCGGCTGGGTCGGATCGATGCGCGAATGCCTGCGCGCCGTATGGCAGTTGGACGACGCCGACGAGGGGAATCCGATCCTCCGCAAGGCCAAGGACGGGCTCGTCCTGCTCGGCCTCGGCGGCGCGGGCCTCGGGTCGCTCCTGGCGTCCGCCATCGGCTCCACGGCCGTCGGCTGGACCGCCCGCGCCCTGGACATCCCCGAGAGCGGCGCGGGCGGCGTCCTGCTGAGGATCGCCGCCCTGCTGGTCGCGGTCGGCGCGGACTTCCTGCTCCTGCTGTACGTCCTGACGCTGCTGCCCGGAGTGCACCCCGAGCGGCACCGCCTCATCACCGCGGCCCTGATCGGCGCGGTCGGCTTCGAGCTCCTCAAGATGCTGCTGGGCGGCTACATGAGCGGCGTCGCCTCGAAGAGCATGTACGGGGCGTTCGGCGTGCCGGTCGCGCTGCTCCTGTGGATCAACTTCACGGCGAAGCTGACGCTGTGCTGCGCCGCCTGGACGGCGGCACCGCACGCGGACGGGACGGGCCCCGGCGCCGACGGCGGCGCTACGGCTGCGGACGGCGGCGCGACAGCGCAGGCACCGGCCACTTCCGGTTGACCAGGAACACCGCACCGGCCAGCACCACGAGCATCCCGCCCGCCACCGCGAGCGCGATGCCGACCCCGCTGGACCCGCCGTCCACGGCGGCCAGCCGGGTCGGCGCCGCACTCTCCTTCGCCCCGTCCTTCGCCTTGCCCTTGCCCTTCGCCGGAGGAGCGCCCTTCCCGGAGCTGGTGTCCACCGAACGCGGCGCGACCAGCTCACCGACCGGCTTCACCCGCCCGGCCGCCTGGAAGCCCCAGTCGAGCAGCCGCGCGGTCTCCTTGTAGACCGCCTGGCTCTCGTCGGACTGCGGGTTCATGACGGTCACCAGCAGGACCTTCTCGCCGCGCTGGGCGACCCCGGTGAAAGTGGATCCGGCATGCGTCGTGTTGCCGTTCTTGACGCCCGCGATGCCCGGGTACGGGGAGACGCCGTCCTCACCCGTCATCAGCCGGTTGGTGGTCTGGATCTCGAAGCTGTCGCGCTTGCCGTCCGGCAGCTTCCCGCCGGGGAACTTGGCGCGCGCGGTCGCCGCGTACTCCCGGAAGTCCTTCTTCTGCATCCCGGACCGGGCGATCAGCGTGAGGTCGTACGCGCTGGAGACCTGGCCGGGGGAGTCGTAACCGTCGGGCGAGACGACCTGCGTGTCCACGGCCTGGAGCTCGCGGGCGTGCGCGTTCATGTCGGCGACGGTCTTGCGCAGGCCGCCGTTCATCGCCGTCAACACGTGTACGGCGTCGTTGCCCGACTTGAGGAACACTCCGCGCCACAGGTCGTGGACCTTGTAGTCGAGGTCCTCCTTCACCCCGACCAGACTGCTGCCGTCACCCATGCCCTCCAGGTCGGCCGGCTTGACCTTGTAGACCTGGTCCTTGGGCAGCCGCGGCAGCACCGTGTCCGCGAACAGCATCTTGAGGGTGGACGCGGGGGCCAGCCGCCAGTGCGCGTTGTGCGAGGCCAGCACCTCGCCGCTCTCCGCGTCCGCGACGATCCACGACCGCCCGGACAACCCCTTGGGCAGCACGGGAGCGCCGGGAAGCAGATCCACCTGCGTCCCCGCCTTCCCCAGCTTCTCGCCGCCGACCGACGACATCGAGGCCGGCGGCTTCGGTTTGTCGTCCGACTTCGGATCCGGACCGGCGGCATGCGCTGCCGGTACGAAGAGGATCGGGGGCACCAGCAGGGCGGCGGAGGCGACCGCGACGGCGGTCCTTTTCACGG
This sequence comes from Streptomyces sp. NPDC054863, assembly GCF_053610825.1. Classification (NCBI taxonomy): domain Bacteria; kingdom Bacillati; phylum Actinomycetota; class Actinomycetes; order Kitasatosporales; family Streptomycetaceae; genus Streptomyces; species Streptomyces sp. NPDC054863. Next base: position 17,204 of record NZ_JBSGZD010000009.1, read on the forward strand.
CAGACACGGACGTGAACGTACAGGGCCCACCTGTGGTTCCGGTCATACCGGGGGTGACCCGCCGCAACAGCCGCCGGACCAGCCCAAGGGTGCGGTCCCCCGTGTGCCCGGTCGCCGTGTGCCCGGCCTCCTTCGCACCCCGCCGACCTGCCAGGCCGGCCGACGGCGATACTGGGCCCATGAAGCTCAACCGCTCCGCGTCCTGGTTCCTGCTCGCCTTCGGGGTGTGGAGTTGGTTCATCTGGGTCACTTTCGTCAAAAACTTGATCAAGGACGGGAGCGGTCTCGCCTTCGACGACGCGGGCGACCCGACCGCCTACTTCTGGGTGCACCTGCTGCTCGCCGTGACGTCCTTCCTTCTGGGGACGGCTGTCGGCGTGATCGGGTTCCGTTCGGTGCGGGCGCTGCGACGCGAGAAGGCGTAGGCGACGACTGTGACCGTGGTGGTCGTCCTGATCGTCCTCTGCGTGGTCGGGCTGCTCGCCACGGTCCACTGGTACGTGTGGAAGCGCCTGGTCCGCGACACGACCACGACGTCCGTACGGGGGCGGCGCGTGCGGCGGGCGGGGGCGGCGGGCGTCGTAATCCTCCCGCTGATGTCGGTAGGCGCGGTGATGTCCGGTCGAATAGGCGCCCCCTTCTGGCTCCAACAGGTCCTCGCCTGGCCGGGCTTCCTCTGGCTGGCCCTGCTCCTGTACGTGACGCTGGCGCTGCTGGCGGGCGAGGCGATACGCCCGCTTCTCCTACGGTGGCCGCGTACGCGGGACGCTGAGCCGCCGCCCTCCGACCAGCCGCCCCCCAGCCTCCTTGGTCAGCAGGCCCCCAGCCTCCTTGGGCAGCGGGGCCACCCCCCGGGGGCGAGTGGGGCCTCCCCTGGTCGAGCGAAGCCGAGAGCTTGGGGAAGGGTGGGCAAGGGGGCGGCCCCCGGCGGAGCCGCACCCCTCGCGACCGCTCCCGCCCGCCCCCGCCCCACCCCCTCCCGACGCCTCTTCGTCTCCCGGGCCGTCGGCGCCGCCGCAGCCGTGGCTGGTGCAGGGATCGTCGGTTACGGCGCGTACGGCGTCCTGAGCGGCCCCCGCATCAAGCGCGTCACCGTCCCCCTCGCCAGACTCCCCCGCCCCGCCCACGGCTTCCGCATAGCCGTCGTCAGCGACATCCACCTCGGTCCCATCCTCGGCCGCGCCCACACCCAGCGCATCGTGGACGCCATCAACTCCACCCAGCCGGACCTGATCGCGGTCGTCGGCGACATGGTCGACGGCAGTGTCGAGGACCTGGGCAGGGCCGCCGAGCCGCTCGCTCAACTCCGTTCGAAGCACGGCAACTTCTTCGTCACCGGCAACCACGAGTACTACGCGGGCGCCGCCCCCTGGCTCGCCCACATCCGCGAACTGGGCCTGCACCCCCTGGAGAACGCCCGCGTCGAGATACCCGGCTTCGACCTCGCCGGGGTCAACGACGTCGGCGGCGAGGCGTACGGCCAAGGACCGGACTTCGTACGGGCGTTGGGCGACCGCGACCGTGCCCGCGCCTCCGTGCTCCTCGCCCACCAGCCGGTCCAGATCCACGAAGCGGTCCGGCACGGCGTGGACCTCCAGCTCTCCGGCCACACCCACGGCGGCCAGCTCTGGCCCGGCAACCTCATCGCCGAACTCGCCAACCCCACCGTCGCGGGCCTGGAACGCTACGGCGACACCCAGCTCTACGTCTCCCGCGGCGCGGGCGCCTGGGGCCCGCCGGTCCGCGTCGGTGCACCGTCCGACATCACCCTCGTACAACTGGCCGTGCGCTAGGGGGAGTTGCCGTCGGGTTGACCGCGACGCCCTTGAAGAAGGTGTAGTGGAACGTCCCGCCGGGGGTGGCGGTCCTGCGCAGGTCCGTGATGCCCCGGTCCCAGTCGGCCCCGGTGGTGAGCGCGGCGGCCAGTGCGTCGTCCCGGACGGAATCGACCATGGCGATGAAGGTGTTGCGGGTGAAGCCGTCGACCAGGCCGGGCCGGGTCTCGTCGGCATAGACAGTACGGGGCCTGACCTCGACGCTCTCGGATCCGGCGCCCGTCAGCAACGGCTGCACCTGTCGGCCGAGCAGCGCGTTTCCGCCCGCCGCCTCCTGGTGGCGGGCCTGGCAGTCGATCGCGGCGCGGGCGTGAGCGCTGTCGGGGTGGAAGAACGCCGATCCGTGGTCTCCCTCGATCACCGTGATGGTGCCTCCGGGGCGCAGCATGCGCCGCAGCCCGGCCCGGGCGCGCAGGGGATCCGCCAGGTGTTCCAGGACGAAGCAGACGAAGATGTGGTCGAACTCCGCGTCGGGAAAGGGGAGTTCGAGCAGATCTGCGCGGTGCCACTCCACCGGGGCGCCCGGGAGGAGGTCCGTGACGTGGGCGCGGGCCTGGGCGAGTGATTCCTCGGACCGGTCGACCGCGACGATGTACCGCCGTCGCCGCGACGCCATGATCACCGCGATCCGCACCCACCTCCCGCACGCGACCGTGCACGGCACCGCGGCGGGCCTGCACCTGACGATCACCTTCGAGAGCGACACCGCCGGTCCGGATGCCGCCGGGCCCGACACCGCCGGTCCCGATGTCGCCGACGCCGAGGGCCCCGACGCCGAGGGCCCCGATTTCGCCGACACCGACCTCGCCGCCGCGGCGCTCGCCCGCGACGTGAAGGTCCAGCCACTGTCCTGGCACTGCCAGTGCCCGCACCGGCCGGGGCTGGTCCTCGGCTACGCCGCGAGCACCCCCACCGAGATCGCCGAAGGGGTGGCCGTCCTCGGCGAAGCCCTCCGACAGCTGCTCTGACCTGCGCCCCGACACATGGACCAGTTGTGGATCACCTGTGCCCCATGTGTCACTTCGGAAAGAATTGCCCCTTCCGTGGCCCTAATTCGTGTGATTAGGTGAACGAATCGTGGGGCTGGGCGTGGGGAACTTCCGCCTGCCCGCTGGGTGGGGTAGTGCGAGGAGAGCAAGTCAATATGCGGTCGATGGGATCCATCCGCCTGCGTGTCATCGTCTCAGCGGCAGTCGTGGCAGCAGCTGCGGTCGGAGCCTGGCAGCTCCTCCCCTCCGACGGCGACAGCGTTGCCGCCATCAAGGTCGGTACGACGGACAAGGCGTCCTCACTGGACCCGGCCTACGCGTACGACGTGGGCTCCTGGGCGCTCTACGGCAACCTCTACCAGTCGCTGCTGACGCTCAAGACCGGCGCGGCGACGCCGACTCCCGACGCGGCCAAGGGATGCCGCTTCGTCGGGCAGAAGCTCATGACGTACCAGTGCGAGCTCAAGGACAACCTGGCCTTCTCCAACGGGAAGAAGATCACCGCCGAGGACGTCAAGTTCAGTTACGACCGCATCCTGCGCAACGGGCAGGAGGTGGGCCCGCGTTCCCTCTTCACCACGCTGAAGTCGGTCTCCGTCGAGGGGCAGCTGATCACCTTCAACCTGCACTCGGGCGATGCCACCTTCCCCTTCAAGGTGGCCTCGGGCGCGGGCTCGATCGTCGACAGTGCGAAGTACCCGGCGACGTCCCAGCGCAAGGACGCCGGGGTCGACGGCTCGGGGCCGTACGTCGTCACCTCGTACACGAAGGGCAAGCTCGCCCAGTTGGCCCCGAACCCCCAGTACAAGGGGGCCGTCGAGAAGGCCGGCCAGCCGGTCGAGGTGAACTACTTCGAGGCGTCCGAGGACATGCAGAAGGCGTGGGAGGGCAAGGAACTCGACGTCGCCCACCGCCAACTGCCGCCCGAGATGATCTCCAAGCTGGCCCCGGGCGACCCGAACGTCCAGGTCAGCGAGGTCGACGCGACCGAGACCCGCAACATGGTCCTGAACGTCCGCAAGACCTCGCCCTTCGCCGACAGGGACGTCCGCCGGGCCGTCTCGTACCTCGTGGACCGCCCGAAGCTGGTCCACGACGTCTACTTCAACACCGTCGAGCCGCTCTACGACGCCATCCCCAAGGGCGTCCTCGGCCACGGCACCCCCTTCTTCGACGCCACGTCGAGGCCCAGCGTGAAGAAGGCGAAGGCGGCACTGGTCGAGGCGGGCGTCGACATCCCGGTGAAGTTCACCCTGGGGTACGCCAAGGGCGGCGCGACCCGGCCCGAGGCCAGGGAGCTGAAGAAGCAGTTGGACGGGTCGGGCCTGTTCTCCGTCACGCTGAAGGAGAAGAAGGTCTGGGACGACTTCCAGACGGACTACAAGGCGGGCAGGTTCGACGCGTACAACGTCGGCTGGGTCGCCGACTTCCCGGACCCGGACAACTACAGCCAGCCGCTCGTCGGCAAGGGCAACAGCAACGCGAACGACTACGCCAACCCGCAGATCGAGAAGCTGATCGTCAGCACGCAGCGCACCTCCCAGCGCAGCGACGCCGTCGAGGACTTCAAGGCGATGCACAAGATCGTCGCGCAGGACGTGCCGCTGGTGCCGCTGTGGCAGACCAAGGACTACGTCCTGAGCAACGGCCGGGTCGGCGGCGTGCAGTACCTGTCGGACGGCACGGGCCTCTGGCGGCTGTGGGAGCTGAGCCGGCTCTGACCGGAGAGGGCGGGGGGGCTTATGGACCGGACCCGGTCCAGAAGCGCCCGCCCTCAGAACGCCGCGTCAGCCACCCGCAGCAGCGTCTTCAGCCCTGTCTCCGCCGACGCCCGCCCCGTGGAGTTGAAGGAGTACACCAGACGCCGCTTCAGGTCCCTGGTGGCGAAGACGCCACTGGTGTAGCCGGGGCGCGACCCGGTCTTGCCCCAGATCTCCGGCAGCCCCTGCATCCGGAACCGCTGGAAGCCGCCCGCCGCGTACGACGCGCCCTCGATGTGGTCCGGCACCTCGAACGCCTGCCGCTGCTGGGCGGGCTTCAGCAACCTCCCCTGGAACAAAGCCCGTTGGAAGTGCTCCAGGTCCCCGGCCGTGGAGATCATCCCGCCCTCGGCCCAGGGCCACGGCCGCTGCCGCGTCGTCTCCACGTCGAGCGGGCTGTCCGGCCCCGCCGCCACCATGCCGCGCGTGTACGGGGAGGGCATCGACGTGTCCTCGATGTCGGGTACGGACGTGTGCCGCAGCCCCAGCGGCCGGATGATCCGCCGCTCGGTCTCGCTCGCGAAGCTGTGCCCGGTGACCTTCTCCACCAGCACGCCCAGGATGAAGTAGTTGATGCCGTGGTACTGCTGGGTCTTCCCCGGCTCGGTGGGTGTCAGCCCCCGCGTCGCCGACCGCACGACCTCGACGCCGGTGCCCTCGACGATCTTCGCCGGCGGCTTGGGCAGTCCGCTGGTGTGGTCGAGCAGGTTCCGTACGGTGACGGGGTGGACGTAACCCGCGTCCAGCAGTCCCGGCAGGCGCTCCTGCACGGTGTCGTCCAGGCTCAGCCGCCCCTCCCCGACCAGCTGGAGCACCACGGTCGCGGTGAACATCTTGGAGATGCTGCCGATCCGGAAGTGCGCGTCAGGGGTCGGTACGGTGGCCCCCGACGTCCCCTTCCACAGGTCGCCGCGCTCCCCGCCGGCCCGTACCAGCACCCCGGTGAACTCGGCCGGGTTCAGCCCTGTGATCGACGCCCGCAGCGCCGCCCGGTCGAGGGGTACGGAAGCGGTCGTCCGCTGCTGCTGCGGGGGCGCGGTGGCGGCCGTCGCGGGGAGCGCCACGAGCGTCGACAGGGCGACACCGGCAGCCAGTGCCACGCACCAACGAGGCCGGGGAATGAGGGAGTTGCTGGAGCTGCTGGAGTGTCTCATGCCCGCGATTCTTCCGGGCGGGTGCGCACCGGGCCATGGGGTTGGCCCCCGGTGAGACCCTGAAGAAACCACTACGGGGCCCGCTCTCCGTGAGGAAAGCGGACCCCGGGGGACCGGAGGCTGCGGGCAGCGACCGGTGGTGGACTAGAAGCGACGCGTGATCAGCGCGCGCTTCACTTCCTGGATGGCCTTGGTGACCTCGATGCCACGCGGGCAGGCGTCCGTGCAGTTGAACGTCGTGCGGCAGCGCCACACACCGTCCTTGTCGTTGAGGATTTCGAGCCGCTGCTCGCCGCCCTCGTCACGGCTGTCGAAGATGAAGCGGTGCGCGTTGACGATGGCCGCCGGGCCGAAGTACTGGCCGTCGTTCCAGAACACCGGGCACGAGGACGTGCACGCGGCGCACAGGATGCACTTGGTGGTGTCGTCGAAGCGCTCGCGGTCCTCGGCGGACTGCAGACGCTCGCGCGTCGGCTCGTTGCCCTTGGTGATGAGGAAGGGCATCACGTCGCGGTAGGCCTGGAAGAACGGCTCCATGTCCACGATCAGGTCCTTGAGGACCGTCAGGCCCTTGATGGCCTCGACCGTGATCGGCTTCTGCGGGTTGATGTCCTTGATCAGCGTCTTGCAGGCGAGCCTGTTCTTGCCGTTGATCCGCATCGCGTCCGAGCCGCAGATGCCGTGGGCGCAGGAACGGCGGAAGGTGAGCGTGCCGTCCTGGTCCCACTTGATCTTGTGCAGGGCGTCGAGCACGCGCTCCTTCGGGTCCATGTCGACCTCGAAGTCCTGCCACTCGGCGTCCTCGGAGACCTCCGGGTTGAACCGGCGGATCCGGAAGGTGACCTTGATGTACGGAGAGTCGGCGAAGCCGGCCTCGGGCGCGCCCTTGCCGTCCTTCTCCACCTTGTCCATGGTCGGGGTAGCCATCAGTACTTACGCTCCATCGGCTGGTAGCGGGTCTGGACGACCGGCTTGTAGTCGAGCCGGATCGACTCGGTGCCGTCGGCCGTGACCTCGCGGTACGCCATGGTGTGGCGCATGAAGTTGACGTCGTCGCGGGTGGGGAAGTCCTCGCGGTAGTGACCGCCGCGGGACTCCTTGCGCGCCAGCGCGGACACGGCCATGACCTCGGCCAGGTCGAGCAGGTTGCCCAGCTCGACGGCCTCCAGGAGGTCCGTGTTGAAGCGCTTGCCCTTGTCCTGGATGGACACGTCTCGGTAGCGCTCGCGCAGCTCGGCGATCTTCTCGACCGCCGTCTTGATCGTCTGTTCGGTGCGGAAGACCATGACGTTGGCGTCCATCGTCTCCTGCAGCTCCAGGCGGAGCGCGGCCACGCGCTCGGTGCCGGTGGAGTTGCGCAGCCGCTCGACCTGGTCGACGACCATCGACGCCGGGTCCTCGGGCAGCTCCACGAAGTCGTTCGTGTGGCTGTACTCGGCGGCGGCGATGCCGGCCCGCTTGCCGAAGACGTTGATGTCGAGCAGCGAGTTGGTGCCGAGGCGGTTGGCGCCGTGCACCGAGACGCAGGCGACCTCGCCGGCGGCGTACAGGCCGGGAACGACGGTGGTGTTGTCGCGGAGGACCTCACCCTGGACGTTCGTCGGGATGCCGCCCATGGCGTAGTGCGCGGTCGGCTGGATCGGGATCGGGTCCGTGTACGGCTCGATGCCCAGGTACGTACGCGCGAACTCGGTGATGTCCGGGAGCTTGGCGTCGAGCTGCTCCGGCGGCAGGTGCGTGAGGTCGAGGTAGACGTGGTCGCCCTCGGGACCGCAGCCGCGGCCCTCACGGATCTCCGTGTAGATGGAGCGGGACACCACGTCACGGGACGCGAGGTCCTTCATGACCGGCGCGTACTTCTCCATGAAGCGCTCGCCGTCCTTGTTGCGGAGGATGCCGCCCTCACCGCGGGCGCCCTCCGTCAGCAGGATGCCCATGCGCCAGATGCCCGTCGGGTGGAACTGGAAGAACTCCATGTCCTCCAGCGGCAGACCGCGGCGGTAGCACGCGGCCTGGCCGTCACCGGTCAGGGTGTGCGCGTTGGAGGTCACCTTGAAGAACTTGCCGGTGCCGCCCGAGGCGTAGATGACCGACTTGGACTGGAAGACGTGGATCTCACCGGTGGCCAGCTCGTACGCGACGACGCCCGCGGACTTCTTTACGCCGTCCTCCTCCACGATGAGCTGATCGAGGACGTAGAACTCGTTGAAGAACTCCACACCCTCCTTGATGCAGTTCTGGTAGAGGGTCTGGAGGATCATGTGGCCGGTGCGGTCGCCCGAGTAGCAGGACCGGCGGACCGGGGCCTCGCCGTGGTTGCGGGAGTGACCGCCGAAACGGCGCTGGTCGATGGTGCCGTCCGGCGTACGGCCGAACGGCAGGCCCATCTTCTCCAGGTCGAGGACCGCGTCGATGGCCTCCTTCGCCAGGATCTCGGCTGCGTCCTGGTCGACCAGGTAGTCGCCGCCCTTGATCGTGTCGAAGGTGTGCCACTCCCAGTTGTCCTCCTCCACGTTCGCCAGCGCCGCGGCCATGCCGCCCTGCGCCGCGCCCGTGTGGGAACGCGTGGGGTAGAGCTTCGTCAGGACGGCGGTGCGGCTGCGCTTGGTCGACTCGATGGCCGCGCGCATGCCCGCGCCACCGGCGCCGACGATGACGGTGTCGTACTTGTGAATCTTCATCTTGGTTGCCTCAGCCCCGGGCCTAGCGGATGTTCGGGTCGAAGGTGAAGATCACCAGCGTGCCCAGAAGGACGGTGAACACCGTGGCGGTGTACAGCAGGTTCTTCAGCCAGAAGCGCGTCTTGGGCTTCTCCGCGTAGTCGTTGATGACGGTACGCAGGCCGTTGGCGCCGTGCAGCATGGCCAGCCACAGCATGATCAGGTCCCAGGCCTGCCAGAACGGCGAGGCCCAGCGGCCCGCCACGAAGGCGAAGCCGATCTTGCTCACGCCGCCGTCCAGCACCAGCTGGATGAGGAGGTGGCCGAGGACGAGTACGACGAGCACGACGCCGGACAGGCGCATGAACAGCCAGCCGTACAGCTCGAAGTTGGTGCGCGTGGCGCGGGGCGTCTTCGAGGTGCGCGCACGCGGCGGCTCGATGACGGGCGCAGGGTTGTCCACGTCGTACAGGCTTACGCCCTCGACGGGACCGACTGCGGAAGAGGTCTCAGCGGACATTTCTTGACTCAGCTCCCGAAGACTTCGCGTACGGCGTGACCGAGCACGGGGTACAGGGCGCCGACCATCAGCACGATCCAGACGCCCAGCACGGTCCAGAGCATCTGCTTCTGGTAGCGGGGTCCCTTGGACCAGAAGTCCACGGCGATGACCCGAAGGCCGTTCAGCGCGTGGAACAGGATGGCGGCGACGAGCCCGTATTCGAGACATGCCACGAGCGGGGTCTTGTAGGTGGCCACGACATCGTCGTACGCCTCGGGAGAGACGCGGACGAGAGCGGTGTCGAGGACGTGTACGAACAGGAAGAAGAAGATGAGGACGCCGGTGACTCGATGAGCCACCCAGGACCACATGCCTTCCCGGCCGCGATACAGCGTTCCAGCCGGCACGGAAATACCCTCCGGGAGCGGGGATTGGGGTCGGCCGGCTTGGTTATGTCGGTCTGACCCGGCCGGGTACGGTCCACCGGCCCCGGTCATCGTAGCGACGAGTTGTCGGTTCCCTCGCCCGGGGGCCTCCGGTGTGATCAAACAGGCAATCAAACAGCCCAATCAAACGGCCACGGACGGGCTACCGGCCCGGGGTGTCGCCTGCGTCCAGGGTTCCCGTACGAGCCGGGCGAGTCGGCCGCGGGCCAGCCTGCGCAGCTCGTCGGCGGCCACGGCGCGCTCCTCGTCCCGCTCGTTGCCCAGCCGGAAGCGGATTCCGGCGAGGATCTGGTCGAGGTGCTCCTCCGGCGCGTACGCGTCGAGACAGATCACGAACGAATGTCCGAAGCGTCTCTCGTACGTGTCGTGGGCGGCCAGCAGTGCGGTCTGCGCGGCGGGCGGGGTGTCCGGGCGCGGCTCCGGCGGGACCTCACGGGCCAGCGCGTCCGCGATCTCCGGGACGGAGAGGTCGTACGACGCCTCGTCGGCGGCGGCGAGCAGGGCGTCCGGATCGGGGTAGGGGCGGTGTGCGGCGAGCCGCTCGGCCCAGCGGCGGCTGCGGCAGCACCCGAGGAGCACGGCTTCGGCGGTGCGCGCGGGGGCCTCGTTGAGCCGGTCGAGCGAGGACCGGTCGAGGGGTGACGGGCCGAGGGGCGACGGGTCGGGAGGGGGCGGGCCGAGAGGGGACCGGTCGCGGGAGGACGGGTCGAGCGAAGGCCGCAGGAGCTCGGACCGGTGGGGCCCGGACTGGTGAGGCGGGCCGCCACGGCCGCTCGTTGTAAGGGAGGCGGAGGGGTGCAGCGTGGCTCCTACGTCGAGTCCGTCGAGTGGCGGTGTGCTGGATGGGACGGTGGCGGGGTCGTAAACGCTAGCGATGGCCGGGAAGAGCTGTCCGACGAATGCACGAATTTCATCCGAACGGGAGGGTTTACGCGCGCGGGGTAGACGGTTCTGCCGCCGAAATCTCGTACTTTCGGCGAGTCCAGTGCTTTTTGTACCAAAAGCGAGAGTTGGGGACGACGGATGAGCAATTCCCGAAGGTCACACCGGGCCATGAGGGGCCGGGTGCCGCGCGGGGCGCTGGTGGCCGGAGCCGTCGTGGCCGTCGCGGCGGCCGGTACGGTCACGTTCGCCGCCTGGCCGGACGGGGAGGGCGGGACGGGGGCGTCGGCCCGGTCGTCGGAGACGGCCCCGGAGTCCGGGTCGGCCGGGTCGGGACAGGACGACGCCAAGAGCGCGGACGCCGGGCGCCCCGCGTCGCCGTCCCCCGCCGCGAAGCCGACACGCCCCGTCTCCGGGCCGCCGCGCACCATCCCCTTCGTACGGGACGTACAGCGCGGTCGCGGCACGGGCTGGCGGCCCGCGCAGGGCACCCGCGTCGTCGTCGCGGAGGGCAGCGAGGCAGCCCTCGCCGACGAGGGGAGGCTGCTGGCGGGCGAGCTCAAGAGGGAGTACGCGCAGGGCGTCGCGGCCCGGCCCGGCGACGTCGAGCTGGTGCTGGGCACGCCGGGATCGACCGGCGGCCCCGAGTCGTACACCGTCACCACCACCGGCGGCCGGGTGCGGATCGCGGGCGGCGACCAGGCGGGCGTCTTCTACGGCACCCGCACCCTCAAGCAGGCGGTCCGCTCGGGCGGCGGTCTCGCGGACGGCGTGCTGCGGGACGCCCCCGCGAAGCCCAAGCGCGGTTTCGCGCTCGACACCGCCCGCAAGCACTTCGACGCGTCCTGGATCGAGGACCGGATCCGCGAGATGGGCGACCTCAAGCTCAATGAGCTGGGCCTGCACTTCTCCGACGACCAGGGCTTCCGCATCGCCTCCGCCTCCCACCCCGAGATCGTCTCGAAGGACCACCTCACGCAGGCCGAGGTCCGCCGCATCGTGGCCCTCGCCGCCTCCCGGCACATCCGGGTGGTGCCCGAGATCGACTCGCCCGGTCACCTGGGCGCGGTCATCGCCGCGCACCCCGACCTCCAACTGCGCAGCGTCTCCGGCAAGGCGTCGCGGGGAGCGGTCGACATCGCGAACCCGAAGGCGGCCCGGATCGTCGACGAGCTGCTCACCGAGTACGCGACGCTCTTCCCCGGCGCGTACTGGCACCTGGGCGGCGACGAGTACCGCGCGCTCACCGTCTCCGACCCCGAGGCCACCTACCCGCGGCTCACCCGCGAGGCGCACCGCAGGCACGGCGCGCGGGCCCGCGTCCAGGACCTGGCGACGAGCTGGCTGAACGACCGTGCGGCGACGGTCGCCAAATTCGGCAAGTCCGACATCCGCGCCTGGAACGACGGCTACTTCGCGGGCGGCACGGTCGACGCGCCGAAGTCCCGCGAGGTCGCGTACTGGACGGGCAAGGAGATCGGCGCCCGCGAGCCGCTGGAGTACCTGAAGGAGGGCCGCGAGGTCCTCAACGTCAATGACGAATACCTCTACTACGTCCTGGGCGAGCCCAACACCTTCCAGTACCCGACCGGCCGCCGCATCTACGACGAGTGGACCCCGCGCGTCCTGCGCGGCAGCGAGAGCGTCCCGGCCCGCTACGACGGACTGATCACCGGCGGCCAGCTCGCCGTCTGGTGCGACTACCACAACGCCCAGACCCAGACCCAGGTCGCCCGGGGCGTGCGCCTCCCGCTGCGCGCCACCGCCCAGAAACTGTGGGACCCGCGAAAGCCAGGACTGGACTGGGAGGGCTTCAAGGCCCTGGCGGGGGAGGTGGGGTAGGACCTCCGGAGGGGAAGGGGGATTTCGGCCGGAGTGGGAGTGTGATTCGGGCCGCAGTCCGGTCCCGATGGCGATGACCCCCCGTCATGTGGGCACAATGTGCCAGGACTGTGGTGGATACGTGCGCAACTGGCCGTTCCGGCTCAGTCCGGGTGAGGCTTGAGCCTCTTGAGGTCAACGCGTGGGGGGAGTGGGAAACATGGGTTTCTGGGGTTACTTCGTCGTAGGGAAGAACACCGGGCCGCTCTCGGAGCTGGAAGCATTGGCCGAGGTCAGAGACGATCTGGCGCTGTACGACGAGCGTGCAGGCGGCTGGCAGGTCTGGGAGCGCCCGAGTGAGCCGGAGGTCGGCGACATGGGCGCGCTGGCGCGGGACGTGTGCCGGGACACCGGAGCACCGGCGCTGTTCGCCTTCGTGATGGGCAGCGACTGCGTGGTCGTGGAGGCCGCGGCGCCCGAGGGCGGTTCGTGGTTCGCGTGCCTGGGGCGCGAGGCGATGGCCGGATACCTGCAGGCGGACGGGCTGCTCCTGGAGGACCTGTTCCTGTCGGCCGAGGACGCGGCGGAGAAGGCCGTTTCCTGGGCGGCGGAGGCAGGCAGGACCGTCGAACTGGAGCCGCTCGTCACCGTGCTGAAGGCGGAGGCGGATCCGGTCGCCGAGGAACTGTTCGCGTACTTCCTGGACGTGCTGGGCCTCGAACGACAGCCGTAACCACGGCAGCACGACAGCAGTGACGTTCCGGCAGGGAACCCACGGGCGCGCGGTGGCGTTGCCACTGTGACGTATTCCGGTGCCGGTACGCAGACGGAAGCAGAGGGTCCGCCACTCCGGGCGGTCCCGTGCCCGTGACGTTCCGTCATGGTGTCGAGGAGGACGCGTGAGCCTGCCCCTGGTGGAACCGGCCGGACTGGCCGACCGGATCGGTCGCGCCGGCGAGCGCGCCCTCGCAGTGAGCGCGCTCGCCTGCCTGGACCGCTGTCTGCCGCTCCTTGAGCACGTCGATGGGGTGGCGGTCGGCGCCGACGCCGCCGACGCCGCGCTGCGTCCGCTCTGGGAGGCGGCCGAGGGCGGCGAGGCGTGGCTCGGCAGGCTGCGGCTGGCCGCCGCGGCTGTCGTACGGGCGGCGGATCTCGCCGAGGCGGACACGGGCACGGGACCGGTGGCACTGCTGCGGCGGGCGGCGGCCGTGCCTCGCCGGTACGAGGCCGGGGAGCTGCGGGACTGGGCCGTGGAGTGTTCGGACGCGGCCCTCTCCGTACACCGGCATCTGGACGGGGACCGCGACGGCGGTCCGCTCGCCACGGGTGAACTGCGCCGCCAGGAGCGCCTGCTCGACCTCCTCGCCGAGGACGGCGACGGGCTGCGGGCGGCGTTCGTCCAGTCGACGGAGGGCAAGCGGGTACTGCGGGCTGCTGCGGCGCGGCGGGCCAGGCGGGCGTAACGCGAGAGGGTGCATCCGTCCCACGCGGTGAGACGGATGCGTGGGGTGCGGGCGACCTGGAGCACCGGTGCCGAGTGACGTTTCGGGCCTGCGCTGCGCTTAGTTGTACATGGAGAAGAAATTCGAACACATGCCCGCTGTGACGCGTCGCCTCGCACTCGTCCTCGCCGTTGCCGCCCTGCCCGTCATCGCCGGCCCCCCGGTCGCCCACGCCGAGGACACCGGGGCCGCGGGGATCGTGCTGACCGCACCCGACCGGTACGTGCCGGTGCAGGACACGCTGGTCGCCGCCGGAGACACCGGCTATCTGCACAGACGGGAGACGAGAGACGGCTCCACCGCTCCGTACCAGTGGCGCGGCTACGACGGCACCGAGCGGACGGTCGACGGCTTCACCAGCCCGCTGCCGGGCCAGCAGGGTTACTACGCGGCCGGTACGGACCTCCTGCCCGTGCCCCTCGGCGCGACCGGAGTCGTGCAGCTGCGCGACCCGTCCACGGGGGAGTCGACGCCGCTCACGGTTCCTGAAGGGCAGTACACCGTCGGCTCGTTCGGACGGACCGTGCTGACGGTCTCGTTCGACGCGGCCTGGCAGGTGGACAAGGTGCACATCCTCCGCGTCCAGGACGGCGTGACCACGGACACGCCCGTCGACCGGCCGGCGGGGGCGCTGTTCCACCGGTACCCGATCGCGGCCGGGGACGGGCGGGTGGCCGTACTGAGGACCAACGATGCCCACGAGCTCGGAGTCCTCGACCTGAGCACCGGCTCCCTCACCGTCGTCCCCACCAGCGCCGCCGTGTACGAACCCACGAGCATGCAGGTCGCCGTCTCGCCCACGCACATCGCCTGGTACCAGCCGGGCATGAGCCAGGCCCGGGCGGTCCGCCGCGACGACCCCGCCGGGGCGCAGACCGCCGTCCCCGTGCCCGCGTCCGCCGACGGCTCCCCCGTCATCGGGCTCGCGGGCGACTGGCTGCTCACCGCTCACCGGCCGAAGGCGCCCACCGGGCAGAACCCGCCGCTGCGCCGCGGCGGCCCCCTCAAGGCCACCCCGCTCGGGGGCGGTCAGGCAGTCACCCTGCTGGCCGCCGCCCAGAGCGACCTGGCCCAGATACCGGGCGGCGGGGCGACCGTGGTCGGCGGCGCGGGCGCGGGCGACTGGGCGGTGCGCCGGGTCGAGGCCGGGGCGGACGGCGCCCTGACGCTCCGTACCCTCTCCGAGGTGCCCGCCAGACCTGCCTCGGTGCGCGGGATCGCGCTCGCCGGGGGGCAGTTGATCACCAAGGAGGACGACAGCGCACCGCTTCCCGCCTACCAGACGCGGAAGGTGACGCTCGGCGCGGCGCCGTCGGCGGGGGAGCGGTCCGAGGTCACCACCGCCCCCCTCGACCCCGACTACGGTCAGCCGATGGGCGCGGGGGACGGGTCCGTCGTGCACGTCTGGCACGACGACGCCATCCAGCGGGACGTCCTCGTGCGCGCCACCGCGTCCGGTGCGCGTACGGAGTTCGTGATGTTCGACCGCAACACGGCGCTCTCCGGCCGCCTTCTGCGCGACGCCTCCGGGCGGTACGCGGTGTTCGGCGGCGGTGACGAACGGCGCGTCGTCGACTTCGAGGCGCCCGGCGGCGCGGCGGTGGTGCAAAGCCTGGAAACCCCGGCCGCCGCGCTGTCCGGCTCCACGCTGTGGACCACGGACCGCACTTGGGGGCAGGTCGAGGCACGGGACCTGGTGTCCGGCAGGGTCACTCCGTACAAGGTCGGCGCCTCCTGCGTGATCCAGGACATCCAGACCGTCGGGCGCTGGGTGTACTGGGACTGCCTGGGACAGAACGTCATCGGCGGCGACCCGTCCACTCCGTTCGGCGTGTACGACCTGAAGACCGGCGCGAACATCAGCCTGCCCAAGCGCGGGAAGCTCGGTGACGGCTTCGTCGTCAACCACGACACGGCCGCGGGCGAGCTGCGGCTCACCGACTTCCACACCGGCACCGCGGCAGCGCCGCGCGTGCTCACCGGCCTTTCCACCGTGCCCGGTTGGAAGAACTACGACGTGGACAAGTTCGGCGGCGGCGTCGGCTGGGTGGACGCGGCCGGGGCCGCGCACGTCGTGCCGAGCGGCGTGCCCGCGCAGGCGCCGACCGTGACCGGCGCCCAGGTCGACACCGGATACGCCGTGACGTCCGGCGCGGCGTGGGCCCCGGCGTGGCAACTGTCCAAGCCGGTCACCGGCGCCAAGGTCGTCATCAGGCGCGGGTCCGAGGCCGTGCGCACCCTCGACGCCACCGCGCTGGGCGCAGCCCTGACGGCCCGTTGGGACGGAAGGCTCGCGGACGGTACGAGCGCTGCCGCGGGCGCCTACACCTGGGAGCTCACGGGGGCACCCGAGGACGGCACAGGCGCCGCCCTCGCCGTGACCGGCACCCTGAGCGTCACCGACGGCGCCTGACGGGAACGGCCGGCGAGCGGGCCCCCGCCTGGCGTGGCTTTCGCCGGGTGGGGGCCACCGCCGCCGTTGCCGACCCGTCCGTACCGGTGGCCCCGGCCGGCCCCGTCGTCGCAGGCGGGTGCGTGGATCACCTACGTAACGCCGTGGCGGACCGCCTCGAAGGGACAGCCGTGATCCGGGAACGGCGCAGCGCGGCGCATCGGCCCGGGGCGGGACCGGGCCGATGCGCCTGGACGCGTCGGTCACGGTGGGCCGCGGGCCGGTCGTGCATGAGCCCCGCACCACGAGAAGTCGTGCAAGCCCCGCACCACAAGAAGTCGTGCAAGCCCCGCACCACGAGAAACAGCCTGGTCAGAGCGGTGCGGGCCGGAAGGACGGCCGGGGCCGCCACCCCCCACAGGAGTGACCCCGACCGCCAGTCCGCACGGGCTGTGCGACGAGCCCGCACTCCACTCAGCGCCGCGGGTGCGTTTTCTGTCACACCTCGGTCTGTCAGTGGGTCGTTGCACGTTGTACAAGCCATGGACTAATCGCCCTTTGACGTCGTAGCGTGCACATTCGCGCTGGGGTGGGGCGTGCTGCGCGCCCCCACGGGAAGACCAGCACATCGAAGACCAGCATCGACTGGGGACAGGTTGAGAGAGTGCTGGCGGACGACGCGGAGCTGACCGCCGCGGTGCTCGCGGCGCAGGACGGGAACGAGCAGGCGTTCCGGACTGTGTACCGCGCCGTGCATCCGCGGCTCTTGGGCTACATACGCACACTGGTCGGCGAGCCCGAGGCGGAGGACGTCGCGTCCGAGGCGTGGCTCCAGATAGCGCGCGACCTCCACCGGTTCAGCGGCGACGCCGACCGGTTCCGGGGCTGGGCGGCGCGGATCGGCCGCAACCGGGCGCTCGACCACATCCGGATGCGGGGCCGGCGCCCCGCCGTGAGCGGCGACGACACCGAACTCACCGACAAACCGGCTGAATCGGACACCGTGGGCGAGGCGATGGAGTCGCTCGCGACGCACCGGACGATGGCACTCATCGCCGAGCTGCCGCAGGACCAGGCGGAGGCGGTGGTGCTGCGCGTGGTGGTCGGTCTTGACGCGAAGAGCGCGGCGAAGACGCTGGGCAAGAGGCCGGGCGCGGTACGGACGGCCGCCCACCGGGGGCTGAAGAGGCTCGCGGAACTGCTGGAGAGCAGGGGGGCCGGTGAGCATGCGGAGCACCCGGAGCAGGCGGAATTCGAGGAGTACGCGCAGTACGCGGGGCATGCCGAGTGGGCTGCGGGGGGCGAACTCGACGCCGTGCCCCTGCAACGGGACCGGCGGACGGCCGCCGCGGCAGGACTGAGAGGCGGAAGGCCGCGCGCATCGCACGGTGTGACGCAATCGCGCGCGCGGACGCAGAAGGAAACGTGATGGCCGACGAGCGCTACGAGTGGCTTGACGAGGAAACGGCGGACCGGCTGCTGCGCGGAGAGGCGGGCGGCGGGACCACCGGTGGCTCTGCGGTGGCTGGTGTTGCTGGGGCCGCTGGGGCTGGGTCTGCGGCGGGTTCCGGGGCGGCGGAGGGCTCCGGAGCTGCGTCGGGAGACAGGTCCGATTCCGGATCCGGCTCCGGAGCCGATTCGGATTCCGGGTCCGAGGCCGCGCGGCTCGCTGCCGTACTCGATGGGCTGCGCACGAGCGTGAGAACGGCAGGGACGGGGGCGGGTACAGGTGCGGGTGCGGGTGTAGGCGCGGGGACCGGTGAACTCCCGGGTGAGGCAGCCGCGTTGGCAGCCTTCCGGCAGTCCAGGACCGCCGCCTCGGCGCGTCGGCGCAACCGTTGGGGCCGTCCGTTGCGCCTCGGCCTGGTGAGCGTGCTCGCGGCGGGGACGCTCGGCGGTGTGGCCGTCGCCGCGGGTACGGGGGTGCTGCCCTCGCCCTTCCCGTTCGCCCACTCCGAACCCGAGCCCGCCTCGTCGGTGTCGGCGGCGGAGGACCCCGACCCCTCGGACGTCGAGGAGATCGGTCCCGACGTGGAAGCGGACGCGGATCCGGAACGCAGCGGAAGACCCGACGACCCGGCGGACAGCAGCACGTCCGGCGCCGCCGACCACGACCCGTCCCCGGGTGCTGACGTGAACGGCGAGGTCCCCGGAAAGGACAAGGGCGCGAACAAGGACCGGGGCGGCGACCCGAACGGTTCGGGCGCGGGCGGCGGCGCCGCGGGCACCGGATCGGACCGCGGCACGGACGGTAGGCCCGACACCTCCGACCCGTCGGACTCCGGCCAGGACGCGCGCGACAACTCCGGTACGCAGGGCAAACCGTCCGGCGAATGGCAGCGCCGTACCGCAAAGGCATGCCGGGACTACCGGGCCGACCGCCTGCCCCCGGACGTCAAGAAGTACCTCGAAATCCAGGCCAAGGGCTCCGACGGCATCCCCCGCCTCTGCGACCGCCTGCTCGGCGGCGGCTCCGCGCCCGTGCACCCGGGACACGGCGGCGGCGCACCGGGCGGCAACGGAGCCCCCAGCGGCGGGAGCGGCCCCGGAAGCGGAAGCGGAACCGGAAACGGACCCGGAAACGGACCCGGCGGCAAGGACGAGAACGACGGCAACGGCGGCGGCGGCCGAGGCGGGAACGGCGGTCGGCCGGGGGAGGCCGGCGGCCCCCGGCAGAGCGCCGCCAGGAGCCTCGTCCGCAGTACCGCCCAGAGCCTCGCCCACAGCCGGGAAGCCGCCCGCGACGGCCGGCTGCTCACCACGGCGAGCAGGGTGTGACGTTTTTCGGGGCAGTGGCGCTGTAGAGAGTGAGCCGACTGGTCATCGGCAGCGCACGAGCCGGGGTTCCCCCCGTACCTACGGCTCTGCGCACCTGGCGCGGGCGGGATTCGTTCCCCCGGTCCCGCCCGCGCCTCTTTTCATACGCGGTTGGCTCGTGCACCTTGCCCCCGTACGCCGCTACTCGCGAGCCCTGTCCCGTACGCCGTTGACAGCCGCCGCCCGTGCGGTTTCTAATGGCCGACGTGCAGCGCGGTGCCGGCCACAGAGCAGTGGGCAGGCCGGTGACCGAGCCAGCACCTGTTCCGCAAGGGGCCAACGCGATGAGTCCAGACTCAGCACCCCGCACCTGACGCCGTTCCGCGTCCCCGCTCCACCCTCTCTCCCCTCACTTCTCCTCCGCGCCGCACGAGTGCGTCCTCAGGGCCGCTCGCTTGCCACGGAGTCACCCACACCTGTTCAGGAGATGTCGACACCGCATGTCGTCCGCAGCAGCATCCGCATCCGCAGCCACGCCCGCAGCAGCATCCGCATCCACGCCCGCAGCAGAGCCCTTCGACTTCAACCAGTGGGTCATCGACGAGTTCCGTGCCCACGAGGGAAAGGTGGGCGGCCCCTTCGAGGGCGGTGACCTGCTCCTTCTCACCACCAGGGGCGCGAGGTCCGGCAGGCAGTTCACCGTTCCGCTCGGGTACGCCCGCACCGAGGACGGCTCGCTCATCGTCACCGGCTCGAACATGGGCGCCCCGGAGCACCCCGCCTGGTACCACAACGTCCTCGCCCACCCCGCCGTCGACGTAGAGGTCGGCACGTCGTCCTTCGGCGCGGTCGCCGTCCCGGCGGAGGGCGAACGCCGGGACCGCCTCTTCGAGCGGATCGTCCGTACCTCCCCCGGCTACGCCGACTACCAGGCGCAGACCACCCGCACGCTCCCGGTGATCGTCCTCGAACGCACCGAGTACGGACCCGAGGCCGGACCCGGGTCCGGCCCCGCGGACGGTTCCGGGGCCGGGGTCGGTTCCGGGAACGGCGCCCCGCGCCCGATCCTCACCGTCGGCGACAAACTGCTCGAAATCCACACCTGGCTGCGCGGCCAGCTCGCCCGGGTCCGTACGGACGCCGAGGCCCACTTCGCGGCGGCGGTCTCGTACCCGGGCGCCCCTACGCTCCCCGGCCTGGGCCTCCAGATCCGCCAGCACTGCCTGGCCTTCTGCGAGACCCTCGACTTCCACCACAAGAGCGAGGACGCGGCGGTCTTCCCGCAGATCGAACTGCACCACCCGCACCTCGCGGACGCGCTCGCCCAACTCCGCTCCGAACACGTGAAGGTGGCCGAACTCAAAACCCAACTCGCCGCCCTCCTGGGCGAGTTCCAGACCGCAGACCCCGGGGTCTTCCTCGCCGAACTCACCCGGATGTCGGACGAGTTGACCGCCCATATGGACTACGAGGAGTCGGTGATCCTCCCGATCCTGTCCGACATCCCGCTCCCGTCGGGCCCGCCGCCGGCCGGCGCGTAGCCCCGGCGTGTGCGGTGAACCGGCCGAGCATGAGGTCCAGTTCACCGCACACGCCGTCCCCTGCCCAGGCCACACAGCCGTCCGGCCGTACGAGGAAGAGCCCGTCGCCGTACGAGGCCAAGGCGGGGACGTGCAGCGTCCGCAGCCAGCCGCTCTCGTACGAGCCGTACGGTCCGAGGGCCGCGCTCCCCACGGCCAGCAGCGTGAAGTGCGGCCCTCGGAAGGCGTCGAAGAGCCGCCCGCCACCCCCACTCAGCACCGCGTCCGGCGCCCGGTCGCCCGCCTCCAGCACCCCGGCGGAGCCGACGGCGAGCGGCCCGCCCCGATACCCGATCCCCATCTGCTGGGTGGCCGCGCCCCGCCGCTCCTGCCCGTGGTGCACCCGGGTGCTCAGCCCGAGCATTTCGGCGGCGACGGGCCGGCGCTCCGCCTCGTACGTGTCGAGGAGCGCGGGAGCTGCCCCGTACCGCAGCACCTGACCGAGCTTCCAGCCCAGGTTGTACGCGTCCTGGACGGAGGTGTTGAGTCCCTGGCCGCCCGCCGGGGAGTGGAGGTGCGCGGCGTCCCCGGCGAGGAAAATCCGCCCTTCCCTGAACCGCTCGGCGAGGGCGGCACGCGGCCGGAAGTCCGACGCCCACAACACGTCGGTGACGTCTTCGGCCCTCAAGTGGCTTCGCCTGGCGATGAGTTGACGCACGCCGTCGACGGACGTGTCGGGTACCGCGCCCTCGTCCGCGTACTGCGCCATGAGCTGGAAGTCGACCGTCCCCGGCAGCGGGCAGAGCGCCAGCAGGCCTTCGGGTGGCTCCGCGAAGAAGTGCCAGTTGTCGCGGTCGAGGGCCTCGGGCCGGATGCGTACGTCGGCGACGAGCATGGGCGCCGGGTCGACGGTCTCGCCGGCCATCCGGATGCCGAGCGCGGCGCGGACCGTACTGCGTCCGCCGTCGGCGGCGACGACGTACGAGGCGCGCAGCGCGCTCCCGTCGCCGAACCGAACGGTCACCCCCTCTTCGTCCTGCGCCAACTCCCGCACGTCACCACCGAATTGAACCGATCCGCCGAGCTCTCCCAGCCTCCCGTGCAGAATCTCCTGCGTCCGCCACTGGGGCAGCATCCACGGCCGCCCGCAGTAGGGCTCGGCCTCCGTCGGTGTCGTCGACTCGAACATGTCGTACGCACCGGCCCGCACGCCGCCCTCTTTCCAGCCCATCCCCACGGGCGCGGGCCCACCGGCCGCGAGTACGTCCGCAACCACCCCGAGGTCGTCGAAGACCTCCATGGTCCGGGGCTGAATGCCCTTGCCGCGCGAGCCGGGGAAGAGCCGGTCGGCCCGTTCGGCGACGAGGGTGCGCACGCCGCGCCGGGCGAGATCGCAGGCGAGGGCGAGCCCGGTGGGCCCGGCGCCGACGACCAGCACTTCGACGTCTCCGACCCCTACTGCCTTAACGCTGTTAAGTTCCATGCTCGCCAGCCTGTGCTTAACGCTGTTAAATTGTCAAGGTGGCTACGATGAAACTGGACCGGAAACTGGTCGCCGAGACCGCCCTGCGCCTGCTCAACGAGGTGGGCCTGGAAGGTCTGGCCCTCCGCCTGATCGCCAAGGAACTGGACGTCAAGGCGCCCGCCCTCTACTGGCACTTCAAGAACAAGCAGGCCCTGCTGGACGAGATGGCCACCGAGATGCTGCGCCGCATGGCAGCCGACTTCATGGGTCACACGGACGGCCTGACCTGGGACGAAGCACTGTCGGGCGCGATGCGCGGCCTGCGCACCCACCTCCTGCGCCACCGCGACGGCGCCAAGGTCTACAGCGGCACACACTTCACGGACATGTCCTACGCGGCCCCGATGGAGGCCCACCTCCGCGCCCTCGTCGACGGCGGCTTCACACCGGAGGGGGCGGCCCGCGCCTGGTTCACGGCGTACGGCTACACGATCGGCTACGTCATCGAGGAACAGTCGATGCGCCCGGCCCCGGGCGCGGATTCCAGCAAGGCCTACGACCTCACCGCCCGCGCGGAACGCCTCGCCGACCACCCCCTGGCCGCCGCCGCGGGCCCGGTCGTCTTCGCCTCGGTGGACGAGGGCTTCGAACTGGGGCTGACGGCGGTGGTGACGGGGATCGGTGCGGTGTTGCGCCCCCGCAAGGCCCACTCGGACGAGTGATCGCGAGCCGAATGTCAGCCGCGCTGGTTACGCTCGTGGGCAGTGGGCTCCCGGAAGGAGAATGCCGTGGCCGTAATACAGCATGAGACGCATGTGGCTGATGAACCGCATGGGGCGACGGTCGGCGAGGTTGCCGATCAGATCTCTCGCGTGCTGACTGGGCACCGCGTGGAGATCATCCAGGGGAGGATCACTGTGACACCGCCACCGGACGGGGAGCACGCACTGACGCTGACCTGGGTGATCGAGGAGTACGGCAGGAAGGTTCGGGAGCAAGGGCTGAGGTCGGTGCAGGGGGTCGGCCTGTGGCTGCCGTCGGGTCCCCAGGACTACGCGGTTCCAGACCTCTCCATCGTGGACGCGGATTTCCGCGATGCCCATGTGGAGAAGAACTGCTTCGCTCCACACGTCTTCCGGCTGGTGTTGGAAGTGACTTCCTCGAATTGGGCCGACGGCCTCGGCCCCAAGGTCGAGTGTTACGCGCAGGCCGGCATTCCGGTCTACCTCGTTGTCGATCGCCGCCATGATGAGGTCCTGTTGCATACGGACCCTCGGGAGGGCGTGTATCAGACCCGCACCTCCTACAAGCGCGGGTTGTCCGTCCAGGTACTCAAGTCGCTCGGTATCGACATGGAGTTGTCGGTCGATCAACTCCTGGACGGGGACCCCGACGCCTGACCTGACCACCCACCCGGTTCAGCGAGCAAGGTCGGTGCAAGGGTTGCTGCCCGGAGTCAGTAGGCCCAGCTCGTAGGCGACGATGACGGCCTGTGCTCGATCTCGCAGTCCCGGAGCGGGTGGTCGTCCGAGCCGCCCTTCGACGCCACGATCAGGTAGTCGTCGCCGCGCCGTAGATGAGAACGGTCCGGCGCAGGGTGCCGCTGCGGCGGCCCTTGAACTCCCGTGGTACGTCGACGAGATGCTTCGTCCGTGCGACGTACGGTCGCGCTGAGGTATTCCTTCCGGGCGGCACGGGCGGCACGGGCGGCACGGGCGGCACGGGCGGCACGGGCGGCACGGGCGGCACGGGTGACACGGGTGACACGGGCGATCTGGCCGGTAGGGCGTTCGAGCGACGTTTGCGGAAGGGCTCAGGGCTGGGGTCGGCGGCCGGGTCGGTCGGCCAGTACGTCCACGCGCGGCAGGTCCCGGTGGCGGTGGTGGGCCGTGGTGAGGGCAGCCAGGTGGGGGCGGTCCAGGGCCGCGTAGGCGAGGGTGAGCAGGTCGTGGGCGTGCGCCTCCAGGGCGGGGTCGCCCGCCGAGGCCCAGTGGAGGTCGCGGCCGAGTGCGAGGGCTTGCGCAGGGTCGCCGGAGGCACAGCGGGTACGGGCTTCCGCGGCCCAGGCCGTTACCGTCGCGGGGTCGTCGAACTGGGCGTACACGTACTCCGCGAAGCGGGACTCGTCCGCCCCGTTGTGCGGCGGCCGGTCGAGGATCGTGGCGCCCGCGACCAGGGCGCCCGCGCCGTCGAGGGTGGTGAGGCGGTCCGGGTCGCGAGGATGGCGAATGAAGCCGGGATCGTACGCGCGGGAGTGGGCGAGGCCCTGTTCGGGGCGGTCGGACGTCCCGAACTGGCAGAGGTGAGTGCGTAGTTCGGCGAGCGCGGCGATGCGCCTCGTGACGTCCGGGTCCGTGGTGTCGTCGTCGTGCAGGTCACGCCAGACCCGCTCCAGGATGTCGCGCACCGCTGTCAGCGGCGTGCCGGCGGGGGCGTACTCGATGCCTCCGCCGTCGTTGTTGCAGTACGAGGCGACTCCGTCGCACGTACGCCCGTCGTCGAACCACAGGCCGTGGTGCAGGCCGTCCGAGCCGCCGTGCAGGAAGTCCTGGAACCGGGAGAGGGACTCCGGGAGTTCGCCCCCCCCAGGTGCGGAGCACTGCTGCCCGGGCGGTCGCTCCGGCTTGTCGGCGTGCGCTCATGGGGCGAGGTTGTCGACCTCGTGGACCGCCGCTCCGACCGGCCGCTCGGGCTGCGGCACGGACTCCAGGGCTTGCAGCATCGGGATCTGCAGGGCCAGCGCGATGACGGCGACGATCAGGTGTCGTCGGGGGACGTACGTGGACATGGTGGAGCTCCCCTCGCCGAGGGCGATGCGATGGCGATAGCGATAGTGCAGGTGGTGCAGGTGGTGATGCGTTTGGTGCTGCTGGGGGGCATCTTCCAGTACGTCGAAGTTAGGGCGGTGAGGGGGGTCCGGGCGTCACCCCACGGGCCCAACTCCCTTGTCGTACTTGAGTAGCAGGGCGACTACGGAGTTCCGGCCGCACCGGACGGGACGGGGGCGGGGTGACTCGCCGGTACGGCGTTACCTTGGGCGCGACGGCCCGGCCGCGGGCGGTAGAGGGAGGCGATTCCCGTGCCCCGATTCCCCTCGCGAGGGTCCTCCGATCCGGACCGCGATCCGGACCGAGAGCCGATGCGCGATCCGGGCCCTGAGCCGATCCGCGACCCGGACCGCGAGCCCCGGGGCGGCAGTCCCGGCCCCAGGCCCCGACCCGGGCTCTTCCTTGCCCGTCTCGCCCGCCGACGCAGTGTCCAGATCACCGTCGGCTCCGCGGCTCTCCTCGTCGCGCTCCTGCTGCTCCTCGCGCGTGACGCCCTGCCCTTCGACTGGCCTGCTCCCGGGGCGTCCCGCACCGTGTCCGGGCGGCTCGGGGACGCGGCGCTCGCGTTCGTCGAGTTCGTGCTGCTCAGCCTCGTCGTGTACGCGCTGACCAGGAAGCGCGAGATCCCCGACATCGCCGCCCGCGCCCCCGGACGGGACCTGGCCCGCCGCGAGACCCTGCTCCTCCTCGCGTACGGGGCTCTCGGCCTCGCCCTCGGGTACGGACTCGCCGAGCTGCTCGGCTGGAACGCCTTCGGGTTCCACCTCGCCGGGTCGATCTACGGCACCCACGCGCACGTCGCCGTGGCAGAGGCGATCGGCTGGGCCGCGTACAACCTCCTCGTGTACGCGGTCCTGCCGCTGCTGTACTTCGGCCGCAGGTACACCGCCGAGAAGCTCAACCTCCGGTCCAGCAACCGCCGTTCGGACGTGATCGTCATCCTCGTCGTGCTGGTGCTGGAGACCGCCGTGCAGATCGCCGCGCTCAAGCCGGAGATCTTCGACCTGAGCGGGCGTCAGCTGCTGCTCGGCGTGCCGCTCACCTTCGTGCTGTACCTGGCGGGCGCCGTTCTCCCCGCCATGGTCTTCGTCTACGCGATCCTCGTGCCGCGCTTCCTCAGGCTCACCGGGTCCGCCGCGACCACCGTCATCCTCGGCGGACTGACGTACACCGCCCTGCACCTGTGGGACGCCTGGACGCTCTTCGACTCGCCCGGCGACGCCCTCCTCTCGCTGGCGTTCCTGCTGGTCACGTACTTCGTCCCGGGGATGTTCAAGACCGTGCTGACGCTACGGACCGGCAACGCGTGGGTGCACGTGTGGGCGTACCACGCGCTCGCCCCGCACACCCTCGCCGATACGCCGAGCATCGTGCACATCTTCGGCATCAAGCCCTGAGGGCCGGGCGGTGCGGGGTCAGGCCGTGAGCCTGCGCACGCGCCGTGCCATCCTCCGCACCGTCGCATTGCGCGGTACGAACGCCAGGCGCTGCGGCAGCCCGCCAGGAAGTGCGAGTGACGTCAGGCGACGGCGCTTGAAGTAGCGGCGGGTGCGGGGCGACAGGTGGGACAGCAAGTAGCCCTCGGCGCGCGTGCGTTGGGCGCGCAGGACCTGGGGCTGCATCGCGAAGCCCACGGCCGCGAGGAGCGCGCTCAGCTCGCCGACGGGGGGCGGGGCCGGCGACGCCGCCGCCTCCAGGTCCGGGAGGAGCGCGTCGACGAGCGTCACCGGGATGCGGTTGCTGTTCTCGTACGGGGTGAGGCGTTCGAGGAGCAGGTCGGTGCCCACGCGCGCGACCGGGATCCCGTAGAAGGTGTGCGCGGTGAGGAGCGCCGTCGAGAAGCAGCCGACGACCAGAGCGGGACGCAACCGCCTGAAGAGGACCTCCGCGAGCAACGGGGCGTCGAACACGGTGAGGTGGGCACCCAGTCGCTCCGCCTCCCGCTCCAGCAGCCGCGACCAGCGGCCCGGCGCGTTCGGGTGCGGCTTGAAGACCACCCGGCGGTGACCGCGCGCGACCGCGCCCCGCAGCATCCGTACGTGCAGCTCCTCTTCCTCCTCCGGCGTGAGGATGGAGAGCGCGGAGAGGTACTGGCCGAGGAGGAGGGCGGGGGCGTCGGCGTCCGATGCCGAGGCCAAGTCGGCCTCGTCGGAGGAGAGTTCGCGCAGGACGTCCAGGAACGCTTCCTTCGGTACGATCCCCGGGCGCACGCCGAACTCGCTCAGCAGCAGGGGCCGCAGGCCGGGCACCAGGTCCAGGTGGAGCAGCCGTCGCACCCGCCCGCCGACCAGCGGGTCCAGCTTGTTGCGGGTCGGGCCGTAGCTCATCAGGCCGTCCGCGTACACGTCGATCGGCGCGTCGGGGAAGCACTGGGCGACCGCCTGCGCCGGAGCGACCTGGATCGACTCCAGGATCAGGGAGAGGGGGGAGTCGCCGAGGTTCCATTCGCGCCGCAACTGACGTTCCCACAGCGGGACGTCGTCGCTGCGCGGTGTCCAGCCGCCCGGGTGCAGCGGGGCGATCGCCGCGTTCCAGTCGATCACGTCGTCGAAGCGGGCCCGGAGCGACTCGAAACCCGGGGCCTCCGTCAGCGGCGGGGTCGTCTCGGGGGTCGCCGCGTTGTTGCTGATCAGCAGGATGCGGCGGGTGGCGGGCGGGAAGAGGTCGCTGTCCAGGGCGGCGGCGAGGGTGGCCGTTCCATACAGGGTGGAGGCCAGGAAGAGCTGCGTCGTGGGCGTGGCGGGGGCTGGGGGTGTCGTGGGCGTCGGTGACATCAGTGCGCAGCTCCCGTCGGGATCGGCTCCGGGCCCAGCCCCAGGCCCGGCCCGCGCCGCAGTCTCCGCAGCCGGGTCGCCCGGTCCGTGTCCATCGAGTTCAGGGCTTCGGTCAGGACCCGCTGCGGCATTCTCCGCAGCGCCGCCGCACTCATCGTCCGCAATTTCCTCGCCACCGCTGGTTCAAACCTTTCCGTACTTCCCAGATGGTGGGAAATGATCGCGCAGTACGTGCGTACCGCCTTCGGAAGAAGGGAACGCGCGTCCGGGTCCTTTGCCGTTTCCGCCAGAACCTGATCGAAAGCGCGGATGAAATCCAGTTGGCGAACGTCCCCGATCTGGGTGAGCGAGGAGGAAATTCCCCGGCGGTAGAAGACTCCGAGAAGTCCCACCACCCCGAAGGATTCCGCCTCCCGGTGCAGCCGCCAGATCCACGGCCGGTCCTCCGCGGTGCGCAGCCCGTCCGTGAAATGCAGCAGGCCCCGGTCGAGGAGCCTGCGGTGGTAGATGCCGGCCCAGGCGTACGCGTAGTCCACCGACGTCGACCGGTCGGCGGGGAGGATCGCGTCGCGCGGCGACACGGACTCGCCGCGCCTGCCGTGCGGGACGCGCTGCACCGTACGCGTGCGGCCCGTGCACTGGACATGGTCCGTGCGGACGAAGTCGCAGCCCAACTCCTCGATGGAGGCGAGGAGTTGATCCAGATAGCCCGGGGCCAGCCAGTCGTCGCCGTCCAGGAAGGTCAGGTACTCGCCGCGCGCCGCGTCCAGGCCCGTGTTGCGGGCCGTCGCG
The DNA here is from genome assembly GCF_053610825.1 of Streptomyces sp. NPDC054863. Lineage (NCBI taxonomy): Bacteria > Bacillati > Actinomycetota > Actinomycetes > Kitasatosporales > Streptomycetaceae > Streptomyces > Streptomyces sp. NPDC054863. Next base: position 45,283 of record NZ_JBSGZD010000009.1, read on the forward strand.
AGACCGCCGTTGTGTTCGTGTCTGAGGAGGACCGCGCCCGGAAGGTCGCGTTCCGCGCGACTGAGGATCTCCGGGGTCTCGTCCGTCGAACAGTCGTCGACGAGAAGGAATTCGAAGTCCTCGCGCGTGTTCGCACGCAGACTTCTCAGGGCATCTGGGGCGTATGTCTGCACGTTGTAGAACGGCACGACGACGGAGAGCTTGACCACCCGGGGGACATTAGGGCGTGCGGACGGATGACGAGTGAACTGGTCATGTCGCACGGGTGAATCACGATATTTTCCGGGCTCCGTGTCCGAGCGTCGATTGCTGTTAACCGGTTGTTGCTGCCGAGTTGGGCCGGGAAGCGGAACCGTTCTCTAGCTTTCTCGTCGTGCCAGCAAGAACTAGCAGCGGAACCAGCAGCGGGACCAGCGGTGAAACAGGCGGCAGTGCGAGCCACGGTAATTCACTGCGAGTTGCCGTACTCGCGGATTCGGACACTCGTTGGAAATGGGGTGCGCTCACTGCTCGTCGGATAGTCGGAGCGAGCGGCCCCGGCGCTGCCACCGTCACCGGATTCCTGCTGCGTGGACGTGCCACGCCGACGGTGCGTCAGCTCGGCGAAGTGGGCGGTGAGTTGCCCGCACCGCGTGAGGTGACCGGGGCCGAATTCATCGACGCCATGGGCAAGGCCTCGTACGACGTGATCGTCCTCGCCCTGGTGGGAGGCTCCGTACAGGCCCTGCTGCACGGCCTCGCCCGCCTCTGGCCGGGCCCGGCCCGCCGGCCGGTCCTCGTCACCGGCTACGTCGGCGTCGTATACGAAAAGCTCGCCGACGGACTGCTGCTGCGGCACGGAGCAGACCTCGTACTCGCCAACTCGCCCTACGACGAGGCCCGGTTCAAGGACGTGTACGAGGGAGTGGGTGCGGACGCGTCGGCGGTGACCGGTGCGCAGCTGCCCTTCCTCGGCGGTACGCCCTACGGCGGTGTCGCCGACACGGTCGTCTTCGCCGCACAGCCCTCCGTACCGGAGAAGCGGGCCGACCGCGCGTATCTGCTGCGCAGGCTCGTCGAGCACGCACGGCTGCACCCGGGGCGGGAGGTGGTGCTGAAGCTGCGCAGCAAGCCGGGGGAGCACACCACGCATGTGGAGGAGCTCCCCTACCAGCGGCTGGTGCAGGACCTCTCCCTCGCCCCGCCCCCCAACTTCCGCCTCGCGTACGGGCACATGGGGGAGGTGCTCGACCGGGCCGGACTGCTGGTCACGGTCAGCTCCACGGCGGCGCTGGAGTCGCTGCACCGGCGCATTCCGACGGCGGTACTGACCGACCTGGGCGTGCGCGAGCCACTGGGCAACCACCACTTCCTCGGCTCCGGCTGCCTGACCTCCTGGGATCGCCTCGACGCGGGACACCGGCCGACGGCGGATGCGCAGTGGCTGGTCAGGCACGGGGTCGTGACGCAGAACGATCCGTACGAAGCGGTACGGGAGAAGATCGCGGGCCTTCTCGCCCGCCCCGAACTCCCCACCCCCGCGCCCTTCTACACCGCCGAAACCGCCCCCGGCTACCTCCCCGGCATCCTCGCCCGCCACCGCCTCGACGAGGCACCGCCCGCGCAGGTCACGGGCGTGCGGCGGGTCGTGCGCGACGCGGTGCGGGACGCGGCGCGGGGGGCGTACCGGCACGGGGTGCAGCGGGTGGCGCCCGTAATCCGACGCATGGGAGAGCTGTGATGCATGCCCCTCAGAGAGTCCTGGCGGTCATCCCCGCACGGGGTGGGTCCAAGGGCGTTCCCGGAAAGAACCTCGCCGAGGTGGGCGGAGTGCCGCTGCTGGTACGGGCGGTACGGGCGTGCCTGGCGGCGCGGCACGTGAGCGAGGTGGTCGTCTCGACGGACGACGACACGATCGCGGCGGTCGCGCTGGGGGCCGGGGCGGAGGTGGTGGTGCGGCCGGGGGAGCTGGCAGGTGACAGCGCCACCAGTGAGGCGGCTGTGCTGCATGCGCTGGACGCGCAGGAGCACGACCCGGCCGTGGTGCTGTTGGTGCAGTGCACGAGTCCCTTCCTTACGGGGGAGGACGTGGACGGGGTCGCCGGGGCGGTCCTCGGTGGGGCTGACACGGCTGTCACGGTGGCTCCCTTCCACGGGTTCGTGTGGCGGGAGGGGGAGTCGTCCGCGGAGGTCGTGGCGAGCGCGGGCGGGAGCGAGGACGGGACTCCGCGTGGGGGCCGCCCCCTTGCCCACCCGTCCCGCCCCCGGGGGGCGGCCCCGCTGCCCAAGGCGGCCGGGGCGGGCGGAATCAACCACGACAAGGCCATCCGCCCCCGTCGGCAGGACCGGCCGCAGGACTTCCTGGAGACCGGGGCGGCGTACGCCATGGACGTCCCCGGCTTCCGCACCCACCGGCACCGGTTCTTCGGCCACACCGCCCTGGTGCGTACCGACCCCGCGCGGGTGCTCGAAGTCGACGATCCGCACGATCTCGACCGGGCCCGCGCCCTCGCGCCCCTTCTCGACCCGCCCTCACGGCCCACCCTGCGGGACGTCGACGCCGTCGTCATGGACTTCGACGGGACGCAGACCGACGACCGCGTGCTGGTCGACGCCGACGGGCGCGAGACCGTCGCCGTGCACCGGGGGGACGGGCTCGGGATCGCCGCGCTCCGGGATGCCGGGGTCCCGGTCCTCACCCTCTCCACCGAGCGGAACCCCGTCGTCGCCGCCCGCGCCCGCAAGCTCCGCATCCCGGTGCTCCACGGGATCGACCGCAAGGACGCCGCCCTCAAGGCGTGGTGCGAGGAGCAGGCGCTGGACCCCTCCCGCGTCCTCTACGTCGGCAACGACGTCAACGACCTTCCCTGTTTCGCCCTCGCGGGCTGGCCCGTCGCCGTGGCAGACGCCCACGACAGCGTCCGCGCCGCCGCCCGCACCGTGACCACCACACCCGGCGGCAGCGGAGCCATCCGCGAGATCGCCGCCTGGCTCCTCGGCCCGAGCCTCAACACCCCAACCCGTCACACCCAGAGCACGCCCAGTACCTCCCACACCCTTTAAGGACACGCAAGATGAGCAACGCCTCCCGCATCCGCACCCTCGGCACCAAGACCGCAGGCCCCGGCCACCCCGTCTACATCACCGGTGAGATCGGCATCAACCACAACGGCGACCTCGACAAGGCCCTCGCCCTCGTCGACGCCGCCGCCGAAGCCGGCTGCGACGCCGTGAAGTTCCAGAAGCGGACCCCCGAGATCTGCACGCCGCGCGACCAGTGGGACATCGAGCGCGACACCCCCTGGGGCCGCATGACGTACATCGACTACCGCCACCGCGTCGAGTTCGGCGAGGACGAGTACCGGGCGATCGACGCGCACTGCCGCAAGCGGGGCATCGACTGGTTCGCCTCCCCGTGGGACACCGAGGCCGTCGCCTTCCTGGAGAAGTTCGACGTCCCCGCCCACAAGGTGGCCTCCGCCTCCCTCACCGACGACGAGCTGCTCCGCGAGCTCCGCGCCACCGGACGTACGGTCATCCTCTCCACCGGCATGTCCACCCCGGCCCAGATCCGGCACGCCGTCGAGGTGCTCGGCAGCGCGAACATCCTTCTCTGCCACGCCACTTCGACCTACCCGGCCGTCGCCGAAGAGCTGAACCTGCGGGTCATCAACACCCTCCAGGGCGAGTACCCCAACGTCCCCATCGGCTACAGCGGCCACGAGACCGGCCTCCAGACCACCCTCGCCGCCGTCGCCCTCGGCGCCGCCTTCGTCGAGCGGCACATCACCCTCGACCGCGCCATGTGGGGCTCCGACCAGGCCGCGTCCGTCGAGCCCGGCGGTCTCACCCGCCTCGTCCGTGACATCCGCACCATCGAGGCCTCGCTCGGCGACGGCGTCAAGAAGGTCTACGAGTCCGAGCTCGCCCCGATGCGCAAGCTGCGCCGGGTCCCGGGCGTGGTCGCCGAGCAGCAGCCCGTAGGAGTCTGATCGCCATGGCCCCAGCCAGCAGCCCGTCCGGCAGCGCAGCCGGCCCCCCGGAGGGCGCGTCGGCAGGTGTCCCGGCAGGCACCTCGACAGGTCTGTCGGCCGCCACCCCGGTCAGCGCCTCGGCCGCCACCCCGGCCCGTGCTCCGGCAGGCGGCGGCACCCTCGCCTTCGTCGAGAGCCCCGTCCAGCTCCTCAACGTCCTGGAATGGGCCCACGTCACCGTCTGCGACATGGCCGAGGTGACCGTCGTCGTCCTCTCGCCGCGCGACCCCATGTCACGCGGCCAGCTCCGCCGGATGGCCGAGCTGGCCCGCGACGAGGGCTGCGCGGTCCGCTGGGAGGACGCCCGCGAGGGGGCCGGGGCGCCGCTGCGCACCGTCGCGGGGCTCGCCCCCGCCCTGCGACGGGCCGAGCGGGTCGTCATCGGCGACCCCTTCTCCCGGTACGTACAGCTGCTGCTCACGCTCGTACGGGCTCCGGCCCTGGTGGTCGTGGACGACGGGACGGCGACGATGGAGTTCGCCGGGCAGCTCGCCCGCGGGGAGCGCCTGGTGCGCTGGCACCGGCGCGGCAGCCGCCCCGGGGCACGCGAACTCCTCCTCGCTCCCGTCACCTCCTCCGCACGCCGCAGGCTCGCCCCCGGCCCCCGCCGCAGCGTGGAACTCTTCACCGCCATGCCGGTCACCGAGGCCCTGCCCGGCATCACCGTCACCTCCAACGACCTCGCCTGGACCCGTGCCAGGTTCGGCCCGCCCCGGATCACCCGCAGCGCCGACCTCGTCGGCACGTCCCTGGTGGAGACGGGCGTGGTGGACCCCGAGCACTACCTCCGCGCCGTCCGCTCCCTCACCCTCAGCCACGGCGCCACCCGCTACTTCGCCCACCGCCGCGAGAGCGCCGACAAACTGCACCGGCTCGCCCTGGAGACCGGCCTGGAGATCGTCAGGCCCGATCTGCCTCTCGAAGTCATCGCCCGGCGGGGCCCGATCGGGCGTACGATCCTGAGCTTCCCCTCGACGGTCGTACACACGCTCCCGCGGGCACTCGTGGGGACGGACGTAAAAGTAGCGGTATGTGACATCGATCCCGGTTGGCTCGCGGCCGATGCCTCGCCGCGCGCCCGCGGATTCCTCGCCGGAGTCACCGGAACCGCCCGTGACGTGCGAAAACTCCGGGTACTGCCCGCGACATGACCAGGGCGTAGCCGAGGCGTAGCCATCTGTCATACCCGTCTCACATCCTGGGCACACCTCACTCCGCCAATTTTCTTACGCCTATCGGGCTGAACTTTTGTTGATGGGTAGGCAGTTGGGGGCCGACTGCGCCTACCGTTGACGGGGTGAACCAGTTGATCTCCCTCGTGTCCGAAGCCGGTCCCGACGCCGGAGACGATCTGCCCGGCACGCTGCCCGATGGGCTGCGTGCCGAACTGATCGCATTCCGTCGGGACTTGCACATGCACCCCGAGCTCGGCAACCAGGAGTTCCGCACCACCGCCGCCATCAAGGCCCGCCTGGAGCAGGCGGGCCTCGCACCGCGCGTGCTCGCCTCCGGCACCGGGCTCGTCTGTGACGTCGGCGAGTGGGACGGCGTGACGCCCATGCTCGCCATGCGGGCGGACATCGACGCGCTGCCCATTCCGGACGCCAAGGTCGGGGTGTCGTACCGCTCGACCGTCCCGGACCGGGCGCACGCCTGCGGGCACGACGTGCACACCACCGTCGTCCTCGGGGCGGGACTGGTCCTCGCCGAGCTGCACCGCAAGGGCCAACTTCCGCACCCGGTGCGCCTGTTGTTCCAGCCCGCCGAGGAGGTGCTGCCCGGCGGCGCCGCCGACGCGATCAAGTGCGGCGTGCTGGAGGGGGTCGCCAAGATGATCGCCGTGCACTGCGACCCCAGGGTCGACGCGGGGCGGATCGGCCTCCGTACGGGGCCCATCACGTCGGCCTGCGACCGGCTGGAAATCGCCCTTGACGGACCCGGCGGACATACCGCCCGCCCGCACCTGACCACGGACCTCGTGACCGCTGTGGCGAAGGTGGCGACAGAGGTCCCCGCCGTCATCTCGCGCCGCGTCGACGCCCGCTCCGGACTGTCCGTCACCTGGGGCCGCATCGAGTCGGGCCACGCCTGCAACGTCATCCCGATGCACGCCGAGCTGGCAGGCACGGTCCGCTGCCTGGACCTGGACACCTGGCGCGACGCGCCCGACCTCATCCACGCGGCCGTCGCCGACATCGCCGACCTGCACGGCGCCAAATCGCAGATCAACTACATCCGGGGCGTCCCGCCGGTGGTCAACGACGGCACGGTCGTCGAACTGCTGGTCAACGCGATGGCGGCCCGCCGCGGCCCGTACTCCATCGAGGACACCGAGCAGAGCCTCGGCGGCGAGGACTTCTCCTGGTACCTCGAACACGTCCCCGGTGCGATGGCCCGCCTGGGCGTCCGTACCCCCGGCGACACGACCAAGCGCGATCTGCACCGGGGCGACTTCGACGCCGACGAGAGCGCCATCACGGTCGGGGTCGAGCTCTTCACCGCGGCTGCGCTCCTGGACGTGCGGAGCTAGCCCGGCAGGATGCGGGGGAGGGCGTCCGCGGTGGCCGAAAGGTCCCGGGGGCGCCCTTTTGTAGTTTCCTACGGGAGTGCTCGCTATGTCCGTTGTGAGTATGTACATTGCTTATGTCAGACACACCCTGGCGATTCGAACGCGCGACGATCCGGTAACGACTGATGAACGGGTCTTTACGTGACATCTACGCGCGTTACGATCGCCGCGAAACCAGCGCCGTTCAGAGGCGCTTCGGTCAGGTTGAAGGAGCGTCCCGTGCGCCGGGTATCCAAGATCGCTGCTGCGAGCGTCGCCACTGCGGCCCTCGCGTTCTCCGCCACCGCGTGTGGCGAGTCCTCCACCGGGAGCTCCAGCTCCGGTGAGGGCGGCAAGCTCAAGATCGGCATGGCCTACGACGTCGGCGGCCGTGGCGACAACTCGTTCAACGACTCCGCCGCGCGCGGTCTCGACAAGGCCAAGAAGGACCTGGGCGCCGAGACCAAGGAGCTCACGGCCAAGTCGAGCGAGACCCCCGCCGACCGCGAGGCCCGCCTCGCCTCGCTCGCGGAGAGCGGCTTCAACCCGGTCGTCGCCGTCGGCTTCGCGTACAAGGACGCGGTCGACAAGGTCGCCAAGAAGCACCCCAAGGTGAACTTCGGCCTGGTCGACTCGATCTCGGCGGAGAAGAACGTCAACAACATCGTCTTCACCGAGGAGCAGGGCTCCTACCTCGCCGGTGTCGCCGCGGCCCTCAAGTCCAAGAGCGCCCAGGTGGGCTTCATCGGCGCCGTGGACACCCCGCTGATCAAGAAGTTCGCAGCCGGCTTCGAGCAGGGCGTCACCGAGACGAACCCGAAGGCCAAGGTGCAGATCCAGTACCTCGGCACCGGTTCGGACATCACCGGCTTCGGCAGCCCCGACAAGGGCAAGGCCGCCGCCAAGGGCATGCTCGACAAGGGCATCGACGTCGTCTACACCGCCGCGGGCGGCTCCGGCGCCGGCGCCATCGAGGCCGTCGCGGGCAAGAAGGGCACCTGGGCGATCGGCGTCGACTCCGACCAGGCCCTGGACCCGTCGCTGTCGAAGTACAAGGCGTCGATCCTCACCTCCGTCGTGAAGAACGTCGATGTGGGCGTCTTCGAGCTGGCCAAGTCCATCAAGGACGGCAAGCCGAAGACCGGCACCTCCACCTTCTCCCTGGCCGAGAACGGCGTCACCCTGACCACCACGGGTGACCACATCAAGGACATCCAGGCGAAGATCGACGAGGCGAAGAAGAAGATCGTCGACGGCACCATCACCGTCAAGAAGACGATCTGACCCACCTCTTGATCGAGGAGGGGGCCCGAAGGGAAGCTCACGCTGCTCTTCGGGCCCCCTTCACTGTCCGCAGCGGCCGTACGGCGGCTCCGCGACAAACGGAACCAGCCCTGCCCCGCTTCACTTTTGGGCAAGGCTGCTCCACAATTTGGCGCAGCTACGCGCGTAGCTCGCGCGGTGCGCGGTAACTTTCCGCCACACCCTTCACGCCGTACGGCCCCACCCAGCAGCCGTACGGAGTGCGCCGTACCCCGTACCCCTCGCCTCAGCTTCTTCGCCTCCTGCCTAGGAGAGTGCGCCATCAAAGCGTCCAGCAGTCCCCACGCCGCCCCCAGCGCCCACAGCGGCAGCCCCGCTGTCGAACTGCGCGGCATCACCAAGCGGTTCCCCGGCGTCGTGGCCAACCACGACATCGCCATCACCGTGCACCGCGGCACCGTGCACGCCCTCGTCGGCGAGAACGGCGCGGGCAAGTCCACCCTGATGAAGATCCTCTACGGCATGCAGAAGCCGGACGAGGGCACCATCGCCATCGACGGCGAGCAGGTCTCCTTCAACAGCCCCGCCGACGCCATCGCCCGCGGCATCGGCATGGTGCACCAGCACTTCATGCTCGCGGACTACCTCACGGTCCTCGAAAACGTCGTGCTCGGCTCGGAGAAGCTGTACGGCATCGGGGACAGGGCCCGCGCCAAGATCCAGGAGATCTCCGACGCGTACGGGCTGAACGTCCGCCCCGACGCCGTCGTCGAGGACCTCGGTGTCGCCGACCGCCAGCGCATCGAGATCCTCAAGGTCCTCTACCGCGGCGCCCGCACCCTGATCCTCGACGAGCCCACCGCCGTCCTCGTGCCCCAAGAGGTCGACGCGCTCTTCGCGAACCTGCGCGAGCTCAAGTCCGAGGGCCTCACCGTCATCTTCATCTCGCACAAGCTGGGCGAAGTCCTCTCGGTGGCCGACGACATCACCGTCATCCGCCGCGGCACCACGGTCGGCACCGCCGACCCGGCGCACACCACGCCCAAGCAGCTCGCCGAACTGATGGTCGGCAGCGAACTGCCCTCCCCGGAGACCCGCGAGTCGACCGTCACCGACGTGCCGATGCTGACCGTCTCCGACCTGCGGCTGAGCGCCACCGACCCGGACGGGGTCGTACGTTCCGTCCTCGACGACATCGCCTTCACCATCCACAAGGGCGAAGTCCTCGGCATCGCGGGCGTCGAGGGCAACGGCCAGGCCGAACTCGTCGAAGCCATCATGGGCATGCGCACCCCGGACGCCGGCGCGCTCACCCTCGACGGCTCCGACATCTCGGCCACCCCCACCCGCAAGCGGCGCGAGGACGGCATCGGGTACATCCCCGAGGACCGCCACAAGCACGGCCTCCTCCTGGAGTCCCCGCTGTGGGAGAACCGCATCCTGGGCCACGTCACCGAGAAGCCCAACAGCTCCAAGGGCCTCCTCGACCTCAAGGCCGCCCGCGCCGACACCCAGCGGATCGTGCGCGAGTACGACGTCCGCACCCCCGGTATCGACGTCACCGCGGCCTCCCTCTCCGGAGGCAACCAGCAGAAGCTGATCGTCGGCCGCGAGATGAGCCACACGCCCAAGCTGCTCATCGCCGCCCACCCCACCCGCGGTGTGGACGTCGGCGCGCAGGCGCAGATCTGGGACCAGATCCGCGAGGCGCGCCGCGAAGGCCTTGCCGTACTGCTGATCTCCGCCGACCTGGACGAGCTGATCGGGCTCTCCGACACCCTGCGGGTCATGTACCGGGGCCGTCTGGTCGCCGACGCGGACCCCGCCACCGTCACCCCGGAGGAGCTGGGCTCGGCCATGACCGGCGCGGCCACCGGACACCTGGAGGCCAGCGCCGAGGACCTGGCCCAGGCCCAGGCCGAAGCCGCAGCCGGACGCGAGGACGCCACCGGCGCCCCGGCCGGCACCGACCACCCCCGGACCGGGGGAGAGGACCGATGAAGAAGTTCGACAAGGAGCGCCTGCTCCTGGGCATCGCGGCCCCGCTGCTCGCGATCGTGACCGCGTTCGTGGTCACCGCCGTGGTGCTGCTCGCCACCGGCAAGGAGCCCTTCAGCGCCTTCGGGATCATGTTCGACTACGGCGTCAAGTCCGACAGCCAGGTCTACATCCTGAACAAGGCCACCACGTACTACCTGGCAGGTCTCGCGGTCGCCGTCGGCTTCCGCATGAACCTCTTCAACATCGGAGTCGACGGCCAGTACCGCCTGGCGGCGTTCTTCGCCGCCGCGGTCGGCGGCGCGCTGACCCTGCCCGGCATCGTCCAGATCCCGCTGATCATCCTCACCGCGATGATCGTCGGCGCGATGTGGGCCGGCATCGCCGGTGTCCTCAAGGTCACCCGCGGCGTCTCCGAGGTCGTCTCCACGATCATGCTGAACATGATCGCCACCGCGATCATCGGCTACCTCCTCCAGCAGGGCCGCCTCGGCCACCTGGACAGCGCGGGCACCAAGGTCGCCACCAAGCCGCTGCCGGAGTCCTCGCGCTTCTTCTCCATCCCGACGCAGCCGGACGCCGACCCCATCTGGGGCTTCATCCTGATCGCCGCCGTCGCGGGCGTCGCCTACTGGTTCGTCCTGGCCCGCACCCGCTTCGGCTTCGACCTGCGCACGGTCGGCCAGTCCGAGTCGGCGGCCGACGCGAGCGGCGTCAACGTCAAGAAGATGGTCGTCACCTCGATGGTGATCTCCGGCATCGTCGCCGGCCTGGTCGGCATGCCGACCCTGCTCAACGACAGCTACGAGTACGGCGGCGACTTCCCCACCGGCATCGGCTTCACCGGCATCGCCATCGCCCTCCTCGGCCGCAACCACCCCGTCGGCATCGCGCTCGGCGCACTCCTGTGGGGCTTCCTGGAGCGCGGCAGCGGCAAGCTCGAATTCGAGGGTTACGACAAGGAGATCGTCGGCGTCATCCAGGGCGTCATCGTCCTGTGCGTCGTCATCGCCTACGAAGTCGTCCGCCGCTACGGCCTCAAGCGCCAGCAGCGACAGGTCGGCGCGAAGCTCGCCGCCCAGGCCAACAACTCCGAGAAGCAGGAGGTGTCGGCGTGAGTACGGCGACTTCCACCCCCGCGCCCAAGAAGCAGGGGCGTGGCAAGGCGATCAAGTCCCGCCTGTCCTTCCCCGTCGTCCTGCTGATCATCGCGGGCGCGCTCGTCGCGCTCTCGGCGGTCCGCGCCATCACCGGCGCCCAGGACATCACCGCGGCCGGCCAGATCGGCGCCGCACTCTCCATGGCCGTACCGATCGGCCTCGCGGGACTCGGCGGCCTGTGGGCCGAGCGCGCGGGCGTCGTGAACATCGGCCTCGAAGGCATGATGATCCTCGGCACCTTCTTCGGTGCCTGGGCCGGCTGGCAGACCAACCCCTGGATCGGTGTGCTCGCCGGTGTGCTGGGCGGCATGTTCGGCGGCCTGCTGCACGCGATCGCCACCGTCACCTTCGGTGTCGACCACATCATCTCCGGCATCGCGATCAACATCCTGGCGCTCGGCGTCACCACGTACTTCGCGAAGCTCTGGTTCAACAGCGGCGAGGCCGCGGCCAAGGGCGGCAGCCCCAAGCAGTCCCCGCCGGCGGACGAGATCACCACGGTGACGCTGCCAGGGGTCTCGGACTGGCTGACGAGCATCGAGAAGCACCACTGGTTCTTCGTCTCGGACGTCGCGGGCATCCTGGGCGGCCTGGTCAGCAACGTCTCGCTGCTGACGATCGTCGCCGTCCTCCTCTTCGCCCTGACCTTCTGGGTGCTGTGGAAGACCTCGTTCGGGCTGCGGCTGCGCTCCTGCGGCGAGAACCCCATCGCGGCCGAGTCGCTGGGCGTCAACGTCTACAAGTACAAGTACATCGCCGTCATCGTCTCGGGCGGCATGGCGGGACTCGGCGGCGCCTTCCTCTCGCTGGTCACCTCGCACATCTACAACGAGGGCCAGACCGGCGGACGCGGCTACATCGGCCTCGCGGCGATGATCTTCGGCAACTGGCGTCCCGGCGGCCTCGCCATGGGCGCGGGCCTGTTCGGCTTCGCCGACGCGCTCCAGCTGCGCAACGGCGGCACATCCGTCCACGCACTGCTGCTGCTCCTCGTGGTGCTGCTGGTGGTCCTGGCGCTGTGGAAGGCGTACAAGAAGGCGTACATCGCGGCTGCCATCTCCGCCGTCATCGCGGCGGGCATGCTGGTCTGGTACCTCGGTACGGACACCGTGCCCACCGAGTTCGTGAGCGCCACCCCGTACGTCGTGACGCTGCTCGTGCTGTCGCTGTCCGCACAGCGGCTGCGGATGCCCAAGGCCGACGGCATGCGCTACCGCAAGGGGCAGGGCAAGTGACGCCCGCCGACTGGGAGCTGCTGCGGGAGGCGGCCCGGGAGGCCATGTCCCGGGCGTACGTCCCGTACTCCGAGTACCGGGTCGGCGCGGCGGCGCTGGTCGACGACGGCCGCACCGTCTCGGGCTGCAACGTCGAGAACGCTTCGTACGGCCTCTCCCTGTGCGCGGAGTGCGGCCTCGTGTCCGCGCTCCACGCGAGCGGCGGCGGCCGGCTGACGCACTTCACGTGCGTCGACGGACAGGGTGCGAACCTGATGCCGTGCGGGCGCTGCCGGCAGTTGCTGTACGAATTCGGCGGCCCGGAGCTCCTGCTGGAGACGTCGACGGGGGTCCGCACCCTCGGCGAGATGCTGCCGGACGCCTTCGGACCGCAGCACCTCAACAAGTAGTACGTCCGCGGCCCTGCCACTCTGGTGTCGGGGCCGCGGCCCGTTACCCGCGCAACGCGCGTAGATCCGCGCATGGTTGTGTACGACGACTGGTTGTGTACGAAGACGTACGCATCCGTACGACCGGAAGGAACCCCATGGACGTCATCTCCGTCATCCGCACCAAGCGCGACCGCGGCGAGCTGAGCCCCGAGCAGATCGACTGGGTCATCGACGCGTACACGCGCGGCGCCGTCGCCGACGAGCAGATGTCGGCGCTGGCCATGGCGATCCTGCTGAACGGCATGAACCGCGGCGAGATCGCCCACTGGACCGCCGCGATGATCGCGTCCGGCGAGCGCATGAACTTCGACCAGCTGTCCCGCCCGACCGCCGACAAGCACTCCACGGGCGGCGTCGGCGACAAGATCACGCTGCCGCTGGCCCCGCTGGTGGCGGCCTGCGGCGCGGCCGTGCCGCAGCTCTCCGGGCGGGGCCTGGGCCACACCGGCGGTACGCTCGACAAGCTGGAGTCCATCCCGGGCTGGCGCGCGCTGCTCTCCAACGCCGAGATGCTCGACGTGCTCGACTCGACGGGCGCCGTGATCTGCGCCGCAGGTGACGGCCTCGCGCCCGCCGACAAGAAGCTGTACGCACTGCGCGACGTGACGGGGACGGTGGAGGCGATCCCGCTGATCGCCTCGTCGATCATGTCGAAGAAGATCGCGGAGGGCACCGGCTCGCTGGTCCTGGACGTCAAGGTCGGCTCCGGCGCCTTCATGAAGAACATCGAGGACGCGCGCGAGCTCGCCGCCACGATGGTGGGCCTGGGCACCGACCACGGCGTGAAGACCGTCGCGCTGCTGACGGACATGGCGACGCCGCTGGGCCTCACCGCGGGCAACGCACTTGAGGTACGGGAATCGGTGGAGGTCCTCGCGGGCGGCGGTCCTGCCGACGTCGTCGAGCTGACCCTCGCCCTGGCCCGCGAAATGCTGGACGCGGCGGGCCTCGGCGACGCCGACCCGGAGAAGGCGCTGCGCGACGGTTCCGCGATGGACGTCTGGCGGCGCATGATCCAGGCGCAGGGCGGCGACCCGGACGCGGCGCTCCCGGTCGCCCGCGAGCAGCACGTGATCAACGCCTCCTCCTCCGGCGTGCTGACCAAGCTGGACGCGTACGCGGTGGGCGTCGCCGCCTGGCGGCTCGGCGCGGGCCGCGCGCGCAAGGAGGACAAGGTGCAGGCGGGCGCGGGCATCGAACTGCACGCCAAGCCGGGTGACAAGGTCGTCGCGGGCCAGCCGCTGATGACGCTGCACACCGACACCCCGGAGAAGTTCGCGTACGCGCTGGAGGCGCTGGACGGCGGAGTCCTGACCGCCCCCGAGGGCACCGACTTCGTACCGGCACCGATCGTGCTGGACCGGATCGCCTGAGCCGGGCACTCTGGGAGTGCTGCTCGTGTGACGCGCGGGGCCGGTGGGATGTCCTTGGGGCATCCCACCGGCCCTGCTTTTCGTACGGTGCAGAAAGCTTTCGGCGGGTGCCGGGAACGGTTCGACGGGCTTCTGTCCTCTTCCGTACGAGACCCGTTTCGCGTACCCCTGTACGAACTGACCTCTCGTGTACGAACCCGCTCGAACCAGCCGCATCCCAGGAGAGCCGGACCATGACCGTCGCGCCCCCGCCGCAGCGGACCGCGCAACAACCCGCCACCCGACCGTCCCCGGCCCCGCGCGCGGGCCGCCGACCGGGCCTTTCCCGGCTCCGGCTGCCACTGCGGCTGCCGCTGAACGGCGTCGACCGGGACGTGCTGTGGCTGTACCTGCTCACCCGGGTCGGACTGTGGGTCACCTCGTACAGCGTGGCCTGGATCTTCCCGAGCGACGGCGAGGTGAAGAGCGCACCGTCGGCGCTGTCGCGGTGGGAACAGTGGGACTGGACGCACTTCCTGCACATCGCGCAGTCCGGATACTTCCCGGAGGGCGCCGGGCCGGGCACCCCGGACTGGGACAACCGGGAGGCGTTCTTCCCCGGCTTCCCGCTGGTACTGCGGGCCGTGCACGTGATCGTCCCGAACTGGACGCTCGCCGGGCTGCTGATCTCGTTCGTCGCGGGCGCGGTGGCGGTACTGGCGCTGGTCCGCATAGCCAGGCTGCATCTGCCCGGGGAGAGCACTGCTCCGGCTTCGGTGCGGCGCTCCGGGAAGGGTGCTGGGGTACGCGACGAGAGCACTGCTCCGGTCCCAGGGCGGCGCTCCGGTCCCGGAGCAGCGGGATACGACGAGAGCACTGCTCCGGTCCCGGCGCAGCGCTCCGGGAGGGGTGCGGCGGGACGGGACGAGAGCAGTGCTCCGATTCCGGGGCGTAGTTCTGGGACGAGTGCGGCAGTACGCGACGAGAGCAGTGCTCCGGGTGTGGCGCAGCGCTCCGTTCTGTTTCTGCTGCTCTCGCCGTGTGCGGTGTTCCTGGCCGCCGGGTACACCGAGGCGCTCTTCCTCGCCCTCGCGCTGCCCGCCTGGCTGGCCGCTCAGCGCCACCAGTGGCTGCTGGCCGGTGTTCTCACCGCCCTCGCCACCACCGTCCGCATCAGCGGCCTCTTCGTCGCCGCCGCCATCGGCGTGCACTTCCTGATCACCGCCTGGAAGGCCCGCACCGCCCGCGCCTGGCGCCCGCTGCCCTGGACGCTCCTGCCCGCACTCCCGGCCTTCCTCTACAGCGCCTACCTGCACGCCCACACCGGTGACTGGATGGCCTGGAAGCATGCCCAGGAGCGCGGCTGGTACCGGGAGTTCCACGCCCCCTGGGAGGCGTGGAAGACCACCTGGCAGGCCGCCTTCGACGGCGGCTACTCCACCGGCTACGCGTACATGTGGCAGGCCGAACTGCTCGCCATGGTCGTCGGGCTCGTCCTGTTCGGTGTCCTGATCGGGCTGCGCCGCTGGCCCGAGGCCGTGTACATGGGGCTCAGTCTCTGGGCCCTGGGCACGTCGTACTGGTTCACGTCGGTGCCCCGCGCGACGCTCCTGTGGTGGCCGCTGTGGACGCTGCTCGCCGCGTGGAGCCTGCGCAGGCCACGGATCAAGACGGTGTACGTGGCGGTGGCCGCACCGCTCATGGTGGTCTTCGCGGTGTCGTTCCTGTCGGGCCGCTGGACGGGCTGAGCCCGGGGACCGGGGGGCCGGGGACCGCGAACCGCGGGGGACCGCGAACCGCGGGGGACCGCGAACCGCGGGGGACCGGGGACCAGGGGCCCGGGGGCCGGGCATGCAGAACCGCCCGTTCCACGTCTACCGATGAGTTTCGGTCGCCGGTCCGGTCCTACCTCACGTGGAAGACTCAGCGACGCACCACCCCATGGCGATCGTCTCCCCGGTGACCAGGGACGACGTACCGCACCTGTGCGAGCGGCTGCACGCACGCATCCTGGCCACCGGTGCGACGGAACTGACGTGTGACGTCTCCGCCCTCACCGAGCCCGGGCTCCCCGCCGTGGAGGCACTGGCCCGGATGCGGCTCACCGCCCGACGGCTGGGATGCCGGCTCCTGCTCTGGCACCCCAGCCGCGAACTGTGCGATCTACTCGATCTCGTCGGCCTTTCCTTCGACCGGAGCGGCCCCGGCCCCGGCGGCGGCAGCGGCAGCCGCGGCGGCGGCCTCGAATCCGGAGATCCCCCCGGGCTCGGCGAGGGGGCCGGGAGTGCCGTCCGCCTCGATCCGGGCCGGGAGGTCGAACAGCGGGAACCACCGCTTGGTGTCGAGGAACGTGTTGATGTGGGAGATCCGGCCGTCTGAGATCTCGACGACCTGAAGCGCCCACGGCTCGAAGTGCCCCGCGGGTGTCGGGTGGTACTGCGCGAACGCGGGCGTCCCGTTGGCCACGGTCGCCAGCATCCGCGAGCCGTTGCAGGCCGCGCCGTGCGTGAGCATGAAGCCCGTGATGTCCTCGGCGCCGACCAGCCAGAGGTCGAACGGGGGCATGGAGAGCACGGCGTCCTCGTGGAGCAACGCGGTCAGGGCCTTCATGTCGTAGCCCTCGAACGCCGCCACATACCGAGCGAGGAGCTTCTGCTGCTCCTCGTCCATCGGTTTCACCGTGTCCGAATCGGAGGTCTGCGACTCGGCGAGCGTCGCCCGCGCCCGCTGCAGGGCCGAGTTGACCGAGGCGACGCTCGTCTCCAGGAGCTCCGCGACCTCGCTCGCCTTCCAGGCGAGCACCTCGCGCAGGATCAGCACCGCCCGCTGCTTCGGCGGCAGATGCTGCAGCGCGGCCACGAAGGCCAGGCGCACCGACTCGCGCGCCACCGCCGTCTCGGCCGGGTCGGCGACGGCGGTCAGCACCCGCCCGTCCGGCACCGGCTCCAGCCAGGCCGCCTCCGGCTGCGGGTTCAACTGCGCCTGGGCGAGAGGCCGGGAGTCGGTGAAGTCCATCGGCCGGGCCCTCTTCTTGCTGCTGCCCAGCATGTCCAGACACACATTGGTCGCGATGCGGTACAGCCAGGACCGCAGCGAGGAGCGGCCCTCGAAACGGTCCTGACTGCGCCAGGCGCGCACCATCGTGTCCTGCACGGCATCCTCCGCCTCGAAGGCGGAGCCGAGCATCCGGTAACAGAAACCGGTCAACTCGGTCCGGTAGTCCTCCAGTTGTGCATCCACACCTGGCGTCGCGACATCACTCACAGGGTCCACCCCACCCGCTCATCCACCCACAACTCCTATGCCGTGGAACTCTACGGGAGGGGTCTGACAACGGGAGGCGCAATGCCGTGAACTGCCATGCCCCGTAAGGGGACAGAGGTGGGACGGGTGCGAGGACGGACACGGGAAAGGTGCACGGACGGGCGCGGGTGCCGGCCCGGTCAGGTGCCCGGCTTGCGCCCGTAGACGAAGACGTTGCTGCCCTTCTTCAGCAGCCCCCAGTACTTCTTCGCGTCCGCGGTCCGCATGTTGACGCAGCCGTGCGATCCCGGCGGGGCCGACATCGCGATGCCCACCGAGTGGAAGGCGATCCCGCCGTCGAAGAACTGCGAGTACGGCATCCGTACGTGGTACAACGTCGAGTAGTGGTTGATGCTGCGCAGATAGACCTTCTTGAGCCCGGTCCGCGTCTCGTACCCGTTGCGCCCTGAACGGATCGGCACCGGACCGTACTTGAGCTTCTTGCCGTCCTGGACCCAGGTCAGCTGCCGGGTCAGGTCGACGCAGGCGATGCGCCCCTTGTCGGTCGGGCACCTGCCCGCCGCGTTCGGGTTGCGACCGGCCGCCTTCTGCCTGTTCAGGGCGTCCATCGCGGCCCAGGTCACGGGGCCCGCGTAGCCGACGGCCGGGGTGATGCGGTGCTTGTTCTGGAAGTTCCGTATCGCCTTGCAGTCGGCGGCCGACTGCCGGCCGTCCGCCTTCAGCCCCAGGAACTTCTCCGCCTGCTTCTGGTACGGCCCGGTGCTGGTCGTGCACGAGGCCGCCTGCGCGGGAGCGGCTGCTCCCACCGTCAGTACCGCCGGGACCACCAGTGCGGTGATCCCGACGGCTATGCCCGTACGGGTGCGCAGTACCGCGAGCACTCTCTTCGTGTCCCCCATGGACGCCATGGACTTCCCTTTCCCCTGCCTGCGGCACGCGCGTGCGTGCGGTGCTGCACGTTCTGTCCGGCTAGACGGCCGGGGGGTCGATCCGGTTGTACGGACAAGGGAGTTGAAGTGTCACGAATTCGCGACAACGAGGGACGTACGCCGCTCCACCCGCGCGCAGCGCGTCCCGTACAGCGTGATCGAGGCGACGCCGACGACGGCCAGCAGCCCGAGGACCACGACCCCGTCCCAGCCGCCCGCGTGGAACGCCACGGCGCCGAGGGTGCCGCCGACGCTGGAGCCGAGGTAGTACGCCGACTGGTACAGCGCGGAGGCCTGGGCGCGCCCGGTCTTCGCGGTGTGGCTGACGGACGACGAGGCGACCGCGTGCCCGGCGAAGAAGCCCGCCGTGATGAGGACGAGTCCGGCCAGCACGCCGACGAGCGAGTCCGAGACCGAGAGGAGCAGTCCGAGGGTGGTCGTCGTGACCGCCAGGTACAGCGCCCCGCGCCGCCCGGTCCGCGCCACCAGCTTGCCCGCGCCCGCCGAGGACACCGTCCCCACCAGGTACACCAGGAAGATCGAACCGACCACGCCCTGCGGCAGGCTGAAGGGCGCCTCGACGAGCCGGTAGCCGATCACGGTGTAGACCGCGCCGAAGACCGTCATGAAGAGGGCGCCGATCGCGTACAGCCGCCGCAGCAGCGGATCGGAGAGGTGCGTGCCGACCGTCTTGGCGAGCACCCGGGGGTTCAGCGTCCCGGGCCGGAAGTTGCGCGCCTTCGGCAGCATCAGCCGGAACACCACCGCGCACACCAGCGCCATCAGTCCCACGGCGGCGAGCGAGGCGCGCCAGCCCCACAGCTGCGCGACCCACCCGGTCACGATGCGCCCGCTCATCCCGCCGATCGAGTTCCCGGCCACGAACAGTCCGATCGCCGCCACGAGCGCCTTCGGCCGCACCTCCTCCGCGAGGTACGCCATCGCCGACGCGGGCAGTCCGGCCAGGGCCGCACCCTGCACGGCACGCAGCGCGATCAGCCAGCCGAGGTTCGGGGCGAGCGGAATCAGCAGGGCGACGCCGACCGCCACCACCAGGGAGTACGTCATCAGGGTCCGCCGCCCGAAGCGCTCGGACAGCGCGCTCAGCGGAAGTACGCACAGGGCGAGCGCACCGGTCGCGGCCGACACCGTCCAACTGGCCTGCGCGGCGCTCACGCCGAGCCCGGCGGAGATCGCGGGCAGCAGTGCCTGCGTGGAGTAGAGGAGGGCGAAGGCCGCCATGCCGGCCGCGAAGAGCGCGAAGCTCACCCGCCGGAAACCGGGGGAGGAGGGCGACAGCCGGGTGTCGGTGGCACCGCCCGAAGCATCAGCAGCAACGGGGGAATCAGTAGAAACAAGGGAAACGGGGTTCGCGGCGCCCACAATGACAGGTATGGACGCCGTGGTACTGGCGGAAGGCATGCCAAGAACCTAGACCTGGCCTTCTCATGCGTCCAATGCACAAACCCGCGATAATCCATCCCATGCTGCATAAGCAAAGCTCACAGCGTCGGCTGTCACCGAGCAGTTACGAAGAAGACATCTCGCAGGTGCTCGCGCCGCGCCTCGCCCAGTTCGCGGCGGTCGCCCGCCACGAGCACGTCACCCGCGCCGCGCACGAGCTCGGCGTCCCCCAGTCCACGCTCTCCCGCGCCATGGTCCGCCTCGAACAGGACCTGGACGTCAGCCTGTTCGCCCGCAAGGGCCGCACCGTTTCGCTCACCCCGGCCGGCCGTGCCTTCCTCACCGCGGTCGAACGCGCCCTCACCGAGGTCGAGAAGGCGGCCGAGCTGGTCAAGGCCGACGCCGACCCCACCACCGGCAAGATCGCCTTCGGCTTCCTGCACACCATGGGCTCGGAGACCGTCCCCGCCCTGATCCGGGCCTTCCGCGCCGACCACCCGCACATCCGCTTCCAACTGGTCCAGAACTACGGCGAGGCGATGCTGGAGCGCCTGCGCGCAGGCGACCTCGACCTCTGCCTCACCTCGCCCGTCCCCGAGGCCCCCGACCTGATCGCCCGCCGCCTCGACGAGCAGCGGCTGCGCCTGGTCGTCCCCGACGACCACCGCCTCGCCACCCGCAAACGGGTCCGCCTCGCGGAGGCAGCCGAGGAAACCTTCGTGACCCTCGAACCCGGCTACGGCCTGCGCCGCATCACCGACGACCTGTGCGCCGAGGCGGGCTTCAAGCCCAAGGTCGCCTTCGAGGGGGAGGAGGCGGAAACCCTCCGCGGCCTGGTCGCCGCAGGCCTCGGCGTAGCCCTCCTGCCGCCCCCGGCCGTCGCCCGCCCCGGCGTCGTGGAACTCACCGTCACCGCCCCGCGCGCGGCCCGCGAGATCGGCGTGGCCTGGCTGGACGGCCACCCGGACACACCCCCGGTCGCCGCCTTCAAACGCTTCCTGCTCGCCCGCCGGGGCAACATCCTGCCCAAGACGGCCCTGATGGAGGTCGCCGACCGGGACGCTAAGGACTGACCGCCAGCACCAGATACGCAGCGAACAGCGACAGGTGCACCCCGCCCTGCAACGGCGTGGCCCGCCCCGGTACGAACGTCAGCGTGCCGACCGCCACGGTCAGCGCCAGCAGCACCATGTGCGTGGCACCGAGCCCCAGCAGCAACGGCCCGTCCATCCAGATGGACGCCAGCGCCACCGCCGGAATGGTCAGCCCGATGCTCGCCATCGCCGACCCGAGCCCCAGGTTCAGACTGGTCTGTACGCGGTCCCGCTTGGCCGCGCGCACGGCCGCGATGCTCTCCGGCAGCAGCACCAGCAGCGCGATCACCACACCGACGACGGACGCGGGCAGCCCGGCGGCGGACACCCCGGCCTCGATGGTCGGCGAGACCCCCTTGGCCAGCCCGACGACCGCCACCAGGGACACGGCGAGCAGGCCGAGGCTGATGAGCGCGACGCGGGCGGGCGGCGGATCGGCGTGGTCGTCCTCGTCGATGACCTTGCCCTGCTGGGTCACCGGCAGGAAGTAGTCACGGTGGCGGACGGTCTGCGTCACGACGAACATCCCGTACAGGACCACGGCCGCGGTCGCCGCGAAGACCAGCTGCGTCGGGGTGAACTCCGCCTCGGGCGTGCTCGTCGTGAACGTCGGCAGCGCCAGGCTCAGCCCGGCCAGCGTGGCGACGGCCCCGAAGGCGGCGACCGAGCCCTCCGGGTTGAACACGGCCACCCGCCGTTTGAGCGAGCCGACCAGGAGGGAGATGCCGACGATGCCGTTCGTCGTGATCATCACGGCGGCGAAGACGGTGTCGCGCGCGAGGGAGGCGCTCTTGTCCCCGCCGTCGGCCATCAGGGTGACGATGAGGGCCACCTCGATGATCGTCACGGCGACGGCCAGCACGAGCGAACCGAACGGCTCGCCCACCCGGTGCGCCACCACTTCCGCATGGTGCACGGCGGCAAGGACGCCCCCGCCGAGGAAGCACGCCAGCAGGGCCACCACGGGCCCGGGCATCTCCCGCCCCCAGGTGAAACCGAGAAGGACCACGGCGAGGACGGGCACGACGGTGGCCCAATGGGTGGGTTTGACACGATCCACGCTGGTGCTCATGCCACTGAGGGTGGCACAAGCCGGCCCGTCCGGCTTTTGAGGACGCGCGGCGCAGCCGTGCACGGGGTGCGGCCCCGGACACCGGCTCCCACCGGCGCAAACCGTGAATGTCGGCGGCCCCGGGCAGCGGGCGGGCTACCTCCGCCCGAAGCCTGTCGACAGGGGCATGCGCAGCCCCAGTGGCGGTGGCGCCGCCAGCGCGTCCGCCAGCGGCCGTGCGTACGGCCGGCCGAAGAGGGAGCCCAGGACGAAGTCCACCGAGAGCGCCCGTACCTCCGCCCGGTGCTGCCGCATCCCGTGCCCGTCCGAGTGCACCTCGAACCGGCACACGTCCCGGTTCGACTTCTTCGCCCGGGCCGCCAGCCGGAACGACAGGTCGGGGTCCGCCCGCTCGTCGTTCGTGCCGTGCACGATCAGCACCCGCCGCCCCGCCAGCTGTCGTACGGGCTCCGCGTCCGCCTGCTCCGGCAGCCAAGGCGCCAGCGCCACCACCGAGTTCACCGCCGTGGCCCCCGCCGCCCGCAGCGCCGCCCGGCCGCCCATGTCGACCCCGGCCAGGCACACCGGCACGTCCCCGTACCGCCGGACGACCTCCGCCACGGCCCACTCCGCGTCCGCCGCGAGCCGTGCCGCGTCGCCGTTCCACCCGCGTCCCCGGTAGCGGACGACATGGGCGACGAGGCCCTCGGCCGCTCCGGCCCCGGCGATCTCCCGGGTGAGGGCGCGTACGGACGTGTGGGCCAGCGCCGAAGGCCCGCGCGCGGACTCCGGTTCGCCCGGGGGCAGTACGAGCACCACGCCCGCCACCGGGCCGTTCGCCCCGACGGCCCGCCCCAGCCGGGCGGTCGGGACCGGCTCGACTTGCTGTGTCATAACAGAACAGTCTCAGAACCCGAGATGGACGCCACCCGTCCGCACGGTCACTGTTACGTATCGACCGGCGCGATCTACGCGCGTAGGGGCTACAGTGCCTCAATGACGAGCCAGACCACGAAGCAGATCCCCGGCCAACCGCTCAACACGCCTACGGTGGACCAGATCCGCCGCGCACCGAAGGTGCTGCTGCACGACCACCTCGACGGTGGCCTGCGCCCCGGCACGATCGTCGAACTCGCCCGCGAGGCCGGTTACGACAACCTCCCCGAGACGGACGCCGACAAGCTCGGCATCTGGTTCCGCGAGGCCGCCGACTCCGGCTCGCTGGAGCGCTACCTGGAGACCTTCGCGCACACCTGTGCCGTCATGCAGACCCGCGAAGCCCTCGTCCGCGTCGCCGCCGAGTGCGCCGAGGACCTCGCCGAGGACGGCGTCGTCTACGCCGAGATCCGGTACGCCCCCGAGCAGCACCTGGAGGGCGGCCTCTCCCTCGAAGAGGTCGTCGAAGCGGTCAACGACGGCTTCCGCGAGGGCGAGAAGCGCGCCCGCGCCAACGGCCACCGGATCCGCGTCGGCGCCCTCCTCACCGCGATGCGGCACGCCGCCCGCGCCCTGGAGATCGCCGAACTCGCCAACCGCTACCGCGACCTGGGCGTCGTCGGCTTCGACATCGCGGGCGCCGAGGCGGGCTTCCCGCCCACCCGCCACCTCGACGCCTTCGAGTACCTCAAGCGCGAGAACAACCACTTCACCATCCACGCGGGCGAAGCCTTCGGGCTCCCCTCCATCTGGCAGGCGCTCCAGTGGTGCGGCGCCGACCGCCTCGGCCACGGCGTCCGCATCATCGACGACATCGAGGTCGACGAGAGCGACGGCTCCGTGAAGCTGGGCCGCCTGGCCGCGTACGTACGGGACATGCGGATCCCGCTGGAGATGTGCCCCACCTCCAACCTGCAGACGGGCGCGGCCACTTCGTACGCCGAGCACCCCTTCGGCCTGCTGCGCAGGCTGCAGTTCAGGGTCACGGTGAACACCGACAACCGGCTGATGTCCGGCACCAGCATGAGCCGTGAGTTCGAGCACCTGATCGGCGCATTCGGCTACACGCTCGACGACATGCTGTGGACAACGGTCAATGCGATGAAGAGCGCGTTCATTCCTTTCGATGAACGTCTCGCGATGATCAGTGACGTGATCAAGCCCGGATATGCCGAGCTGAAGTCCGAGTGGCTCTTCCAGTAAGCCGCCCAACCCCGCTCTGACCAGCAGTTTTACTGCTGGGGGTGCAGACTGACCTCACGCATCACACAGGCGGCCGGGAATATCAACTCTCGGCCGTCCGGTGGTGTTTGCGGGGTGCGGGAAGCTCTGACTAGCTTGCGGAGCCGCTCACTTCCCCCCATCTCTGAGGACGTTGTTTTCATGAAGCAGTCTGCTGCCAAGACCCTCGGTGCCGCCGCTCTCGGTGCCGCGTTCGTCGCCGCTGCCGCCGGCTCCGCCAGCGCCGCCCCGGCCGCCCCGGACGCAGCCGCCGCCGCGCTGGGCACCGTGGCGGGCGTTCTCCCGGTCGACCAGCTCACGAGCCAGCTGCCCGCCGGCGCCCCCGAGGCCCTGAAGGCCGGCACGGACGCGCTCAACAAGGGCGCCGCCTCGGCCCCGAAGCCCGGCGACCCGGCCGCCGCCCTCCTCGGTGGCCTGCCCACCGGCGGTCTGCCCACCGGCGCCCTGCCCACCAGCGGCCTGCCCACCGGCGCCCTCCCGGGC
>NZ_JBSGZD010000010.1:0-68663 GCF_053610825.1 Streptomyces sp. NPDC054863
GTTCTGTCTCGCGGTCGCCTCGCGGCAGCCGCGGAGACGGCCATCCATCTAGGGCCGGCGTTGCCACCGGCCTCGTGCGGTCTACCCGCGAACTCGGGCGAGCAGCCCTCGGACGTCCGCGCAGAGCCGTCTTGCGACGGCCCCTCTTGACCTTGCTCCGGGTGGGGTTTACCTAGCCGTCCGGGTCGCCCCGGACGCTGGTGGTCTCTTACACCACCGTTTCACCCTTACCGAGGACCTCGCGGTCCCAGGCGGTCTGTTTTCTGTGGCACTTTCCCGCGGGTCACCCCGGGTGGCCGTTAGCCATCACCCTGCTCTGTGGAGCCCGGACGTTCCTCGGGAGGATCCCCGAAGGGTCCTCACGCGGCCGTCCGGCCGACTCGTCTGCCGTGCCGACCATGCTACCCGGCGGGGTGGGGCGCGACGGACGGCGCCCGGCGGTGGTTGACCTTGCCGCAGCGTCAACGTTTCTACTGGGAGCATGCGGATCGGAGAGATCGCCGCGCTCGTCGGTATCACCACGCGTGCGGTACGGCACTACCACCACGTCGGACTGCTGCCCGAGCCCGTACGACGGGCCAACGGCTACCGCGAGTACGGGCTGCGGGACGCCGTCGTGCTCGCCCGGATCAGGCGGCTCACCGAGCTGGGGCTCGGGCTGGACGAAGTGCGGGACGTCGTACGGGACGATGCGGGGCGCGAACTCGCCGAAGTCCTGGGTGAGTTGGACGAGGACCTGGCCCGGCAGGAGGCGGAGATCGGGGCCCGGCGGGCGCGGATCGGCATGCTGCTTGAGCAGGCGCGGGACGGCAGCCTGTCGCCGGAGGGGCCGGTTTCGGCAGAGCTGGGCGAGCTGCTGCGGGAGCTTCCGGCGGCCGGTGACGCGGCGGCGAAGGACCGCGAGATGCTCGCGCTGCTGGACACCACCGCACCGCCCGAGGTGCGCGGCCGGATGGTGGAGGCGCTGCGCGAGGCGGCGGCGGTGCCGGGCGCCGCGGAGCGCACCCAGGAGGTGTACGCCCTGCTCGACGCGCTGGCGGACGCACCGGCCGACGATCCCCGGGTGGCGGTGGCGGCGCGCGCGCTGGCCTCCTGCATTCCGGACGGGATGTGGGAGCAGGGGACGGTGCTCGACGAGAACGACACCTTCCTGCGGGCGTTCTTCGCCGATTTCGCCCCCGCCCAGGCGGAGGTCGTACGGCAGGCCATGCGGATCGTGTCCAAGAGGGGTGAAGGCGGATGAGAAAGCTGCTGAGGGGTGTTGCCTACACCGCACTTCCCGCTGAACTGGTGCTTCTCGTCTGCCTGTTGAGCGGCGTACGGGTGCCTTCCGCGGTGCTGCTCGCCGCCGAGGCGGTGGTGGTGGCGGTCGTCGTGGCCGAGCTGGCCGTGTTCGTCCGGCTGCGGCGGCAGGGGCGTACGACGCGGGAGGCGGTGGCCGAGCTGGTGCCGGAGCCCGTGCTGCGGCTGCTGGGGCACGAGCTGCGGATCATGGCGTCGATCGGGCGGTGGGCGGCGCGGCGCAGGCACGGGGTCGGGGCGGGGGACCTCGCGTTCGGGCACGCGAAGGCGCAGGCGGCGCTGCTGTGGGGGTTCGCGTTCGTGTGCGTGGTGGAGACCGTGGGGCTGCATGTGCTGCTGGCCGGGGTGCCCGTGGTGCAGGCGGTGTTCCTGGTGCTGGACGTGTACACCGTGGTGCTGATCGTGGGGCTGCACGCCGCGGCCGTCACCCGGCCCCATGTCGTACGGGCCGACGGCGGGCTGCGGGTGCGGTCCGGGGCGCACGTGGACCTGCTGATTCCGGCCGAGCGGATCGTCTCCGTACGGTACGAGCTGGGGCTGAACCCGGGGAAGAAGGAGGACGGGCTGCTGGAGCTGGCGGTGGCGTCGCAGACCTCGGTGACGGTGGAGCTGAGCGAGCCGGGCGTGGAGGCGGTGTCGCTGCTGGGCAAGCGCCGGCCGGTGACGACCGTGCGCTTCCACGCGGACGACGCACGGGGGCTGGTGGAGGCGGTCCGGAGGGTGCGGGCGGGCGCCGCCGATGGAGCCGGCACCGTCAAGCGGGGGCGAACAGCACCTTCGCCGCCCCCGGGTCTGCCTGCGTCAGCCTGACCCTGATGCGCTCGCCGAGGGGGAGGTCGCCGCCGCCCTCGACGCGGGCGATGACGGCGAGGTCGGCACTGTCCAACTGGACGGTGCCGACCGTCGGTTCACGGTCCTTGACGTCCACCACGTGCGCGTCGAAGAGCTCGCCGATGCGGTCCTTGAGGAGGGCCGCCTCGACGATGTCGACGCATTCGCGCTCGACGGTGTTCTGCCGGCGGGTGCCCTCCGCCATCTCCTTCGGAAGCTCGGGAAGTGCGGAAAGCACCCACTCCGGGGGCTCGGTGCCCGCCACCGCCGCCACGCACAGCTCGCCCGCGTACCGGTCGACGAGGCGGCGCAGGGGTGCGGTGCAGTGGGTGTACGGGGCCGCCACGGCGGCGTGCACCGCCTGGTCGGGGATCTGACCGCCGGTGAAGACGGTGTAGCCCGCGCCCCTCAGGAGGGTCGTGCACTCCTGGAGGAACGCGGCGTGGGCGGGCCGCGCCGGGTCGAGACCGCGGACGACGTCGGCGTACGAGGTGTGGTGCGGCCAGTCGATGCCCAGGGCCCGTGCGCTGCGGCGCAGCCGGGCCACCGCGCCGTCGGGGGCGGCGGGGAGGGTGCGCAGGATGCCGGTGCCCGCCGCCGTCATGAGGTCGGCGGCGGCCATGCCCGTGAGGAGGGAGATCTGCGCGTTCCAGCCGTCGGCGGGCAGCGGGGTGCGGTAGGTGAGGCGGTAGGCGCCGTCGCGGAGCTCGATCTCCTGCTCGGGGACGTTGAGGGAGATGCCGCCGCGCGCCCGTTCCTGCTCCTCGCGCAGCAGCCCGATGTCGCGCAGCAGCGCGAGGGGCTCTTCCGCCGTACCGGCGTCGATCCGCTGCTGCACCCCCGCGTAGTCCAGCTTGGCGCGGCTGCGGACCAGGGCGCGGCGTACGTCCGTGGCGACGGCGGCCCCGTCCGCGTCGAGGTCGATCCGCCACAGCAGCGCCGGGCAGGTCTGGTCCGGGAGAAGGCTCGCGGCCCCCTCGGAGAGCAGCCGCGGATGCAGCGGGACCTTCTCGTCCGGGAAGTAGAGGGTGGTGACCCGCCGGTGCGCCTCGGCGTCGAGCGCCCCGCCGGGGGCCACGAAGGCGGCCACGTCCGCGATCGCGTAGTGCACCCGGAACCCGCCGCCCTCCCGCCTCGCCAGGTGCATGGCCTGGTCGAGGTCGGTGGAGGTGGGCGGGTCGACGGTGAAGAAGGGGAGGGCCGTCGCGTCGTACGGATCGGCGGGCAGCCGCGGGTTCTTCGCCGTCCGCTGCGCCTCGGCCATCACCTCGGGCGGGAAGGCGTCGGGCCCCGCCGGGTCGGCGGGCACGTCGAGCGTCGTCCGCAGCTCGCGCAGGGCGGCCCGCAGCGGGGCGGCCTCGGCTGCGCCGGTCACATGGATCTGGCGGCGTGGCATGGGTCGAGCGTAGGACGGCCGGCGGGATGCGGCACGGCGGAAGAAGGCGGTCCGGGGCACCCGCGCAACGGATTACCGTTGCCTCGCTGATCCCTTACGTACGAATGGAGTCACCCGTGCTCGTCCTCCTGCCGCCCTCCGAAGGAAAGGCCGCTCCGGGGCGCGGTGCCCCGCTGAAGCCGGAGTCCCTGTCGCTGCCGGGCCTCACGACGGCCCGGACGGCGGTGCTGGACGAGCTGGTGGAGCTGTGCAGGGGCGACGAGGAGAAGGCCCGGCTGGTGCTCGGGCTGAGCGAGGGGCTGCGCGGCGAGGTCGCCAAGAACGCGGACCTGAGGAACGCCGCCACCCGTCCCGCCGGGGAGATCTACACCGGTGTGCTGTACGACGCCCTGGACCTGGCGTCCCTGGACGCGGCGGCCCGCAAGCGGGCCCGGCAGTGGCTGCTGGTGTTCTCGGGGCTGTGGGGGGCGGTGGGGGTCGGCGACCGGATCCCCTCCTACCGCTGCTCGATGGGCGTGAAGCTGCCGGGGCTCGGGGCGCTCGGTGCGTACTGGCGGCCGGTGATGGCCCGGGTGCTGCCGGAGGCGGCCGGGGACGGGCTGGTCCTCGACCTGCGCTCGTCCGCGTACACGGCGGCGTGGAAGCCGCAGGGCGACGTCGCGGACCGCACGGCGACCGTGCGGGTGCTGCATGCGCAGATCGTCGACGGCGTCGAGAAGCGTTCGGTGGTCAGCCACTTCAACAAGGCGACGAAGGGCCGGATCGTACGGGACCTCCTGGTGGCGGGCGCCGCCCCGGCGAACCCGGCCGAGCTGGTCGTCGCGCTGCGCGACCTCGGCCATGTCGTCGAGGCGACGGAACCCGCGAAGGCGGGCCGGGCGTGGTCGCTGGACGTGGTGGTCCGGCAGATCCACTGAGGTTCCGCCGAGTTCCGACGAGGTCCGACGAAGCCCGCCGGGTCTGCCGGGGGCGGCCCGGGGCCCTTCGGAGCACCGGGTTGATGCGCGTAGAGTGGACAGGTTGCATTTCACCCGAAACTCAACAACTGCATCTCGTTCGAAACCCACCAGAGGAACCCTGTGCCCAGCTCATTGCGCGACATTCTGACCTCCGTGGCACAGGGGCAGTACCCGGCGCCCGACGGCCGGACCGTCGTCGTGCCCCAGCCGAGCCCCCGCGACGCGGGGGTGCTCGCCTTCACGGCGCACTCGGTGATCTTCTCCGACCAGGACCCGGAGTGGATACGGGCGACCCTGGAGGAGGCCTGTCCTGACCCCTTCTCGGCCTCCCTGCACCCGGCGTTCCTGGCCGCGCTGATGGTGCGCACCGGCCGCCGCATGGACACGGTCGGCTCGCTCACGCTGGCCTCCGCACTGGAGGGCCCGCCGCCGCTGGAGCTGACGCCGATCGAGGACCCGGACCACCCGAGGGTGGCGCGGGCACGCAAGTACCGCGACGAGGTACGGGTCTGGGCGGCCGAGGGCGGCGGCATCCTGATCGTCGGCCGCGGTCTCGCCGGGCGCTGGGAGACGGCGATCGAGGTGGACGAGGAGTCGCGGCACCGGGGTCTGGGGCGCGCACTGGCGGAGTCGGCGCGGCACATGATCCCGGCGGGCGACGTGATCTGGGCGCAGCAGGCCCCGGGCAACGCCCGCAGCGTCCGCGCCTTCCAGGCGGCGGGCTACCGGCCGGTGGGCGCGGAGGCACTGCTGATCGCGGCGTAGCCCGCACCAGCTCATTGCACACTGCGCAACGCTCGTTGCACAGAACACTCGGTGCGCGGCAGGATGCTCCCATGGCCTCCTCCGCATCCTCCGTGCTGCCTTCCGTGCTCGACCTCGCCCCCGTCGTCCCCGTGGTCGTCCTCGACGACGCCTCCGACGCCGTCCCCCTCGCCCGCGCCCTCGTCGCCGGCGGGCTGCCCGCCATCGAGGTCACCCTCCGCACCCCCGCCGCGCTGGACGCGATCCGGGCGATCGCGGACGAGGTGCCGGACGCGGTCGTCGGCGCCGGGACCGTCATATCCCCCGCCGGGGTCGCCGACTCCGTCGCGGCCGGTGCGCGGTTCCTGGTCAGCCCGGGCTGGACGGACTCGCTCCTCGACGCGATGAAGGCGTCCGGGCTCCCCTTCCTCCCCGGGGTGTCCACGGCTTCCGAGGTCGTCGCCCTGCTGGAGCGCGGCGTCACCGAGATGAAGTTCTTCCCCGCCGAGGCCGCCGGCGGCACCGCGTACCTCAAGTCGCTGTCCGCGCCGCTCCCCCGGGCCCGGTTCTGCCCGACCGGCGGGATCTCCCTCGCCTCCGCCCCGTCCTACCTCGCCCTCCCCAACGTCGGCTGCGTGGGCGGGACCTGGATGCTCCCGGCCCAGGCGCTCCGCGACAAGGACTGGGGCCGGGTGGAGGAGCTGGCCCGCGAGGCGGCGGCACTTCGCTAGGCGGCGGCACTTCGCTGGGCGGTACGGCGAAGCCCCCGGCGGCGACACCGGGGGCTTCGTACCGTACGGGCGTACGGGAAGGGACGGACGCTGCTCAGCGCAGGTGCGACGTGTCGTTCAGCAGCCGCACGGACGCGTTGCCGTCCGCGTAGTACGCGACGGCCGACAGCGAGGCCGCCGACAGTTCCATCTTGAACAGGGCCTCCGGCGGAGCCCCCAGCGCGAGCTGTACGAGCGTCTTGACCGGTGTCACGTGGGTGACGACGAGGACCGTCCTGCCCGCGTACTTCTCGGCGAGCCGGCTTTGCACAGCCGAGATCCGCACGGCGACCGCCGCGAAGCTCTCGCCGCCGGGCGGGGCGACCTCGCAGGACGCCAGCCAGGCGTCGAGGTCCTCCGTGTACCGCTGCCTGACCTCGGCGAACGTCAGGCCCTCCCAGGCACCGAAGTCCGTCTCGCGCAGGTCTTCCTCGATCTGTACGGGCAGGCCCAGCCGGGACGCGACCGCGTCCGCCGTCTCGCGGCAGCGGGTGAGCGGGGAGCTGACGATCGCCTGGATCGTGCCGCGTGCGGCGAGCGAGGCGGCGACCGCCTCGGCCTGTTTGCGGCCGACCGCCGACAGCTCGGGGTCGGATCCGCCGCTGCCGGAGAACCGCTTCTCCGGGGTGAGGAGGGTCTCGCCGTGCCGGAGCAGGACGAAGGTGGCGGGCGCGCCCAGGTCGGCGGCGGGCCCCCAGCCGACGGCCGGAACCGCGGCCTCGGCCTGCGTGGGCTCCTCGTCCAGCGCGAACAGCCCTTCGTCCGCAGCGGGCTTGCGCAGCCCCGCCAGCGCCGCCCGCGCCTTCGCCGCTCCGGCCGCCGCGTCACCGACCACCCTGGGCGGTTCGGCGACGGCGGCCCCGGCCGCAGCGGCCCCCGCCGAAGTCTTCAGCGCGGCGGTCGAGCCCGAGGGCTCCCACTGCTTGCCCTTCTTGCCCGCGTCCATGGCCTCGTTGGCGAGCCGGTCCGCGTGCTTGTTCTTCTCGCGCGGGATCCACTCGTACCGCACCTGTGCGCGCGGCAGCACGGCAGCGGCAGCCGCGGCGAGCGGCTTCATGTCCGGGTGCTTGATCTTCCAGCGCCCCGACATCTGCTCGACGACGAGCTTGGAGTCCATGCGGACGTGGACCCGCGCCTCGGGGAAGAGGTCGCGGACCGCCTGCAGACCGGCGATCAGGCCCTTGTACTCGGCGACGTTGTTCGTGGCGACGCCGATGTACTCGGCGGCCTCCGCGAGGGTCTCGCCCGTCTCCGGGTCGAGCACGACCGCACCGTAACCGGCGGGCCCCGGGTTGCCCCGGGAGCCGCCGTCCGCCTCCACGACGACAGAGCGAGCCATCGGCTCTACAGCCCCGAGTCCGACGTACGGACCAGGATGCGGCGGCAGTTCTCGCAGCGCAGCACCGCGTCGGGGGCCGCGGCGCGGACCTCCATGACCTCGGTGATGTTCAGCTCCAGCTGGCAGCCCTCGCAGCGGCGCTGGTACAGGCGTGCGGCGCCCACCCCGCCCGACTGCGTGCGCAGCTTCTCGTACAGCTTGATCAGGTCGGCGGGCACGGAGGCCACGACGACCTCGCGCTCCTTGGTGAGCTTCGCGCTCTCCGCGTCGAACTCGGCGGTGGCGGCGTCACGGCGCGCGGTGGCGTCGTCGACCTTGCCCTGCACGGCGGCGACGCGCTCGGTCAGCTCGGCGGCGCGCTCCTGCGCGGACTCGCGGCGCTCCATGACCTCCAGGACGACGTCCTCCAGGTCGCCCTGGCGCTTGGCCAGCGAGACGATCTCCTTCTGGAGGTGCTCCAGGTCCTTCGGGGAGGTGACGGCCCCGGAGTCCAGGCGCTGCTGGTCGCGCACGGCGCGCTGGCGGACCTGGTCGACGTCCTGCTCGGCCTTGGTCTGCTCGCGGGCGGTGTCGCTCTCCTCGGTCTTCGAGGCGACGAGGAGGTCGCGCAGCTGGGTGAGGTCCTTGGTGAGCGACTCGATCTCGGCGTGCTCGGGAAGCGACGAGCGCTTGTGGGCGAGCTGGGACAGCCGGGCGTCGAGGGCCTGGACGTCGAGAAGTCGGATCTGGTCGGCGGGCGCGGCGTTCAGTTGGGGGCTCCAGGAGAAGAGAAGGCGGAAGAGAAGTGGGATGTCCAGGGGTCGGTCACCGTCGACGAGACGTGGACCCGGAGGTTCCACCCCTCGCGGTCGGAAATCGCTTCGAGCTGTCCGGCCGCCAGCTCGCACCAGGGCCACTCGGTGGCCCAGTGCGCGGCGTCGACCAGCGCGAGCGGTGACGCGTCGTGTGCTGTCTCGCGTGCTTTCTCGCGCGCCTCGGAGACCGGGTGGTGGCGCAGGTCCGCGGTCAGGAACGCGTCCACACCGGCCGCCCTGACCGCGTCGAAGAGGCTGTCCCCCGACCCGCCGCTGACGGCGACGGTTCGTACGACAGCGTCCGGGTCGCCCGCGAAACGGACGCCCTGCGCGGTGGCGGGCAGCCGCTTCGCGGCGCGTGCGGCGAACTCACGCACGGTCTCCGGGTGGTCGAGCTCACAGATCCGGCCGAGGCCGCGCCGCCCGTGCGGATCGGTGGGATCCGGCACGAGGGGGCGTACGACCCGGAGGTCGAGGGCCCCGGCGAGGGCGTCGGAGACCCCGGGGTCGGCGGTGTCGGAGTTGGTGTGCGCGACGTGCAGGGCGACGTCGTTCTTGATGAGCGTGTGCACGACGCGGCCCTTGAAGTGGCCGGCCGAGACCGTCGTCGTACCGCGCAGATAGAGCGGGTGGTGGGTGACGATCAGGTCGGCGCCCAGCCGCACGGCCTCGTCGGCGATCTCCTGGACGGGGTCGACGGCGAACAGGACGCGGGTCACTTCGGTGTCCGGGTCGCCACAGACCGTACCGACGGCGTCCCAGCTCTCGGCCCGCTCGGGGGGCCAGAGGGCGTCGAGCGCGGCGATGACTTCAGACAGACGGGGCACGGAGGCAAGGCTACCTGCCGTCCGTGCCCCTTCGGCCTGCGCCGGTGCCCGGCTTCCGGCCGGGAGCCGGTGGACCTCCGCCCGGACGCCGGCCGGCCGTCGTGGAGCTTTCCGCCCGGCTACTTCTTGGCGAGGAAGTCCCGCAGGTCGCCGAGGACCTCGTCGGCCGCCAGCACGCCGAGGCCGAGGTACCAGGTCTCGTCCGGTACGTCCTTGGCCTGGCCCTTCTTGACGGCGTCCAGCTTGTTCCAGAGCGGGTTCTTCTCGGCCTTCTCGCGCTTGGTCTTGTCCGCGTCGCCGTACACGCCGGTGAAGATCCAGTCGGCGGCGGCCTCGTCGATCCGCTCCGGGCTGACCTCCACCGCGAGGTCGCTGACCTGCTGGTTCTTGGGGCGGGGCAGGCCTGCGTCGTCGAGGATGGTGCCGATGAAGGAGGCCTTCGCGTACAGCCGGGTCTTCTCCGGCATGTACCGCAGCATGGTGACCGTCGGCTTCTTGCCCGCGTGGGCGGCGGCGACGTCGGTGCCGAGCTGCTTGGCCTTCTTCTCGTACGAGGCGAGCTGGGCGGTCGCCTCGGCGCTCTTGTCGAGGGCGGCGGCGTTCAGCCGGAAGTTCTCCTTCCAGGTGAAGCCGGGGCGGATCGAGAAGACGGTCGGGGCGATCTCGGAGAGCAGCTTGTACTGCTTCTCGGCGCGCAGCTTGCTGCCCAGGATGAGGTCGGGCTTGAGGGCGTCGATCGCTTCGAGGTTGAGGCTGTTGATGGTGCCGACGCTCTTCGGGCTCCCCGCGCCCTTCTTCAGGTACTCCGGAAGTGCCTGCGAGCCCTCGGCCGGGGCGTAGCCGACCGGCTGCATGCCCAGCGAGACGACGTTGTCCAGCTCGCCCACGTCGAGGACGACGACGCGCTTGGGCGCCGCCGTCAGCTCCGTCCTGCCCATGGCGTGGGTGATCGTGCGCGGGAACTGGCCCGGCTTGGCGTCGGTGCCCAGTGCCGCGGTCTTCCGGGCGGCGTCGCCGAAGTCCTTGCCGCCCTGGGCGACGGACTTGCCGCCGTCGGACTTCTTCTCGCCCTCGCCCTTGGCGTCCCCGCCGCCGCAGGCGGACAGGGCGAGCGCGGCGGTGACCGCCAGGGTGACGGCGGCGGTGCCGCGGCGGCGTATGGACGAGGACATGTGGTGCTCACTCTCGGGGACGGAATACTTAGGCGAACCTAACCTTACGTCGTCCGCCGACGGACCCCTTCAGCACACCCGTCCCGCCGGTACCGGTCGAACGAGCGGACGGCCACCCTTATGTGTGAAGTGCCGTGACTCGTGTTGTCCGGTGGGAAAGGCGAAAACTAGCGTCGCGGGCGGAGGTGACGAACGATGACAGCCTGTGCCATCGAGACTGCACCGGAGGACGGCGCGGTGCGGCGATGCGGGTTCACGATCGCCGCGGACGGTTCGTACGCCGCGCGGCTGGCCGGCGGCGGCGAGGCGTGGTTCCCGGAGCGCTGGACGCTGGACGGCCCCGAGCCGTACGCGGTGCCGCTCCCCGCCGACCAGCCGGAGGAGCCCGGCACCGAGGTGCTGCCCCTGGCCGACGGCCGGGTGCTGATCCACCGGGAGGTGGCGGCCCGGCACGTGTTCTCGCTGCTCTACCCGACCGGCCCCGCGACCGGTGAACTCCCGCTGGGCGCGATCGAGTTCGGGGCGGGGCCGCTCACCCTGCTGCCGCCCGCCCCCGGCGGTTCGGCGGCGTACGCGCTCGCGGTGGGGCCGCATTCGACGGCGGTGTGGCTGGTCGCGGGCGGCGCGTTCGGCCCGGAGCACGTCGCGGAGGTACCGGGCCGGTGCACGGGCGGGGTCTGGCTGGACCGCACGGGCCGGATGCTCGCCCTGGACCGGGAGCCGGAGGACGGCGGCGCGGTCAAGTCCGTCGCCGTCGACCTGGAGCGGGGCGGCGAGGTCACCCCGCTCCTCCAGATCGCCGAGCACAGCAACGACCGGCTGCTCCTCGCCGACCCGGACAGCGGCCTGATCGTGATCCGCTCGGACGCCCCGGGCGAGGACCGGCTGGGCTGGGGGGTCCTGGGCAGTACGCGGCCGGTCCGCTTCCCCGACTGCCTGCGGGTCGACGACTGCACGGTCACGCCGTTCGCGGCGCAGCCGGGCCAGGTGCTGATGCCGGAGAGCTGTGCGGTGGCGGTACGGATCGACGCGGCGAGCGGCACCTGCCCGGCCCCGGCGGGCTGGTTCGGGATGTGGCGCCCGTCCGGCCGGAGACTGCACCAGCTCGCCGCCCCGGCGGGCTGGCTGCCGGGCGCGGGCCTGTGGACCCGCGAGGGCGTACTGCGGCTGCCGTTCGCGACGGGGGCGGTGCCGTGCGGGGTGGCGGAGGTGTGTGCGCCGCTGACGGAGGAGGAGGGGACGGCGGCGGGGCACGGGGCCGCCGGGCCGCCGGGTCCTGCGGAATCCCCGGACTGCTCGGGCTCCCCGGACTCCCCGGACTCCCCGGACTCCCCGGACTCCCCGGACTCCCCGGACTCCCCGGACTCCCCGAGCTCCCCGAGCTCCCCGAGCTCCCGGGACGGTGACGCCGCGACCGCCCGGAAGCCCGTACCTCTTCAACAGGCCCCGTTGATGGGGCGGTTGCAGCGGGTCGGGACGCGGCCGGGGGCCCGGACCGCTCCGCAGACCCGGACCTCGCCGGTCACGGTCGCGCCGCCGGTCACGCCGCCGGTCACGCCCGCTGCGGCACCGCCGGTGGCACCCTCACCCGCGCCGACGCCCCTGCCTCAGCCCTCCCCCGGGGAGGCGCACGCCGCAGCCCCGGCGATGGTCAGGACCGGCGTCCCGGTGATGGTGCGGGTACCGGCTCCGACCCTGCTGAGCGGGCCGGTGTCCCCGCTGAAGGGCCCAGGACCGGGCTAGTGGGACTTCTCGCGGCCCAGGAGGCCGGCGCCCGCGAGGCACGGGGGCCAGGGACCGGCCGCCGCCCCAACCGCCGGACGGACGACTTCAGCCCGTCCGGCGCGTGAGGACACACGGACGCAGTCCGAGCACGGTACGCAGCCCCGAACCCCGACCCCACCGGTGCGAGCCGCGAACCCCGGCCCCCACCGGCTACGCGCCGCGGACCCGCCCGCACCGCGCTATCCCCGCTTCAGGCCCAACACCTCCGCCGCCCCGAAGCTCTCCCCCTCCGGCCGCCCCGCGAAGTACCCGGAGAGCACGTCGTCCAGTTCCTCGTACGAGAACGCCTCCTTCGAGGTGTCGAACTTCGCCGCCACCCGCGGCCGTTCCATCACCGCCACGATCCCGCCGTGCACCACCAGCAGCTGCCCGTTGATACGCCCCGCCGCCGGCGACGCCAGGTAGCCGACCAGCGGCGACACGTGCTCGGGGGCCAGTGCGTCCATCTCGTCCGCGCCCGACGGCTCCGCGAACCCCGCGAAGACGTCCTCCGTCATCCGGGTCCTGGCCCGCGGGCAGATCGCGTTCGCGGTCACTCCGTACTTCCCGAGTGCCATCGCCGTGGACGTCGTCAGGCCGACGATGCCGCCCTTCGCCGCCGCGTAGTTGGGCTGGCCCGCCGAGCCCGCCAGGAACGCCTCCGACGACGTGTTGACGATCCGCCCGTACACCGGCCCGCCCGCCGCCTTCGACCGCTCGCGCCAGTGCACGGCCGCGAAGTGCGTCGTGTTGAAGTGGCCCTTCAGGTGCACGCGGATGACCGTGTCCCACTCCTCCTCGCTCATCGAGAAGATCATCCGGTCGCGCAGGATGCCCGCGTTGTTGACGAGGACGTCCAGCTTCCCGAACTCGGAGATCGCCAATTCGACGAGCTCGCCCGCCTGTTCGCGGTCGGCGACATCGCCCCGATGTGCCACGGCCGTGCCCCCCGCCGCCCGGATCTCCGCCGCGACCTCCTCGGCCGGCCCCGCCGACGCGGCGCCGGAGCCGTCGCGGCCCGGCTGGCCGAAGTCGTTGACGACGACGCGCGCGCCGAGAGCGGCGAGTTCGAGCGCTTCGGCCCTGCCGAGGCCGCGCCCCGCACCCGTGACGATCGCGGACAGGCCTTCGAGAGGCAGTGACATCCCACAACTCCCTTTCCGATGTGGACAGTTGCAACCGGTTCAGAGCGCGATGGACGTACGCAGGGCCTCGCCCGTACGCATCTGCTCCAACGCCTCGTTGATCTGGGCCAGTTGGACCCGGTGGGTGATCATGCTCTCCAGGTCGATGCGGCCCGCCCGCCACAGCGCGATGGCCCGCTCGTACGAACGGAGCACGTCCCCGCCCCCGTACATCGAGGGCAGGATCCGCTTCTCGTCGAAGAACAGCTCGAACATGTTGACCTGGAAGAAGTCGTCCATCGCCCCCGCGCCGACGATGCACAGGGTGCCGCCGCGCCGGGTCGCCCCGTACGCGGTGCGGGCGGTGGCGGACCTGCCCACCACCTCGAAGACGTAGTCGAAGCCCTCGCCCGCGGTGATCCGCTGCTTGGCGTCGGCGAGTTCGTCGGGCGACACGGCCTCGGTGGCGCCGAACCCGAGGGCGGCCTCCCTCCGCGAGGCGACCGGGTCGACGGCGACGATCTGGGCCGCGCCCTGCACCCGCGCCCCCTGGATCGCGGAGATCCCGACGCCTCCGCACCCGATGACGGCGACCGACGAACCGGCCTCCACCCGGGCGGTGTTGATGGCCGCGCCGAGCCCGGTCGTCACCCCGCAGCCGATCAGTGCGGCGATCTCGAACGGCACGTCGTCCGGGATCGGCACCGCGCACCCGGCGCCCACCACGACCTCCTCGGTGAAGGTGCCGGTGCCCGCGAAGCCGAAGACGTCCCCGCCCGGCCGCTTGAAGTTGGGGGTCCCGGCGTTCATGAACCCGGCGAGGCACAGGTGCGTCTGGCCGCGCCTGCAGGCCGGACACGTGCCGCAGGCGGGCAGCCAGCACACCAGCACCCGGTCACCGGCCGCCAGCCCCGTGACCCCGTCGCCCACGTCCACGATCTCGCCCGCGCCCTCGTGGCCGGGGATGAAGGGGGCGGGCTGCGGCAGTACGCCGTTCATCGCGGAGACGTCGGAGTGGCAGAGGCCGGTGGCCCGGACGCGGATCTTCACCTTGCCGGGTCCGAAGCCCACCGCTTCGACGTCGTCGAGGACTTCGAGCTTGTCCTGGCCTATCTCGTGCAGTACGGCTGCGCGCATGGCATGACTCCCCTCGGGCGGTGCTCACGGATTCACGGGCCTACGGGTGCGCGGGGCCCACGGGTTCACGGGCCCACGGGTTCACGAATGTGCGACGACGGTGTCGGCGAGGACGGGCGCGTCGTCGCGCTCGACCGCCGTCACGGTCAACTGGATTCGACCCTCCCCCGCCCACATCCGGATGCGGAGCGTCTCGCCCGGGAAGACGATCCCGGCGAAGCGGGTGCGGTAGGAGGTCACGCGTGCCACGTCCCCGTCGAGCACGGTGTCCACGACGGCCTTGAGCGCCATGCCGTACGAGCACAGCCCGTGCAGGATCGGCCTGTCGAAGCCCGCGAGCTTCGCGAACTGAGGGTCGGCGTGCAACGGGTTCCAGTCGCCGGAGAGGCGGTAGAGGAGCGCCTGCTCCTCGCGGATCGGCCGTTCCACCGTGAACTCCGGCTCCCGGTCCGGGACTTCGAGCCGCTCGGAAGGACCGCGCTCCCCGCCGAAGCCGCCCTCGCCGCGCACGAAGATCGAGGAGTCGCTCGTCCACAGCGGCCCGCTCTCGTCGGACGCCTCCGAGCGCAGGACGATGACGGCGGCCTTGCCCTTGTCGTACACGGCCCGGACGGTGGAGGTCTGGGTGGCATCCCCGCGGACGGGGAGCGGCCGGTGGACGGTGACGGACTGCCCGCCGTGCAGCACGGAGGCGAGGTCGACCTCGATGCCGGGCGCGGAGAGCCCGCCCACCACGGCCATGCCCGCGCCCGCGACGGTGGCGAAGCTGGGCAGGACGTGCAGCCTGCTTTCGAGGGTGTAGCGCAGCTCGGCCGGGTCGGTGGCAGGGACGCCCGCGCCGAGACCCAGGTGGTAGAGCTGGACGTCCTTGTGGTCCCAGGCGAGGGGGGTGGTCCGGGGTTCGGCGGCGAGCGCCTTCGCTACGTCAATGGGCATGGGGGCAGGGCTCCTTGTGACGTCCAAAGACCCCGGCGCGGCCGTCCGCACCGTCGGACACGCCGGGGCCGTACGGGATCGGCCCGACCGCACCCCACTGCACACTTCTAGAACGCGTTCTAGGCCGATGGCCCCCATGTATAACGCACCGCGTGAGGGTTGGGAAGATGCATGACGGTGCGTCAGACGGGTGGTGAAGGCCCCACCCGTGACATTTGTCCTGCCCGACCGCGTACAAGCGGCTCTACGCCCCGGCCCCTGCGCTCCCTAGCGTCTTTCCCATGAGACAGACACCCGGAGAGCAGGCCGCGGTCCCCGCCGTCCGCTTCGCCGCCGCCGGCAGGTCCTACGGCTCCGTCCGCGCCGTCGACTGCATCGACTTCGCACTCGCCCCCGGCACCACCACCGCCCTCCTGGGCCGCAACGGCGCCGGCAAGTCCACCACGATCGGGCTCCTCCTGGGCCTTGACGAGCCCGACTCCGGCAGCGTCCGCCTCTTCGGCTCCACCCCCGCCGAGGCCGTCCGGGCGGGCCGGGTCGGCGCGATGCTGCAGGACGGGCGGCCGATTCCCCGGGTGACGGTCCGCGAGATGGTCGCCTTCGTCTCGAAGACCTACCCCTCCCCCATGCCCGTGGACGAGGCGCTCGACCTGGCAGGGATCAAGGAGTTCGGGAACCGCCGTGCGGACCGGCTGTCCGGGGGGCAGATCCAGCGGGTCCGGTTCGCCGTCGCCCTCGTCGGCGGTCCCGAGCTGGTCGTGCTCGACGAGCCGACCGCGGCCCTGGACGTCGAGGCCCGCCGCGCCCTGTGGGACTCGATGCGCGGGTACGCGGCCCGCGGCAACACCGTGCTGTTCTCCACCCATTACCTCGCCGAGGCCGACGAGAACGCCGACCGGATCCTGGTCGTCGACCGCGGCCGGATCGTCGCCGACGGCAGCAGCGACTCGCTGAAGCGGCGGGCGGGCGGCAACCTGGTCTCCTTCGACCTGGCGGGACGGCCCACCGAGGGCCTGTCCCGCCTCCCCGGCGTGACGGAGGTCGAGGTACGCGGCGACCGGGCCCGGCTCCGTACGGACGACTCGGACGCCACCGTCGTCGCCCTGGCCGCCCGGGACGCGGTCCGGGGCCTGGAAGTCACCCGGGCCACCCTCGAAGACGCCTTCCTCCGGCTCACCGACCCCGTTGCCGGCACCGGCGCCCTCGTCAAGGAGACCGTGTGAGGGCCCTCGTACTCGACTACGTCGCCCTGGAGACCCGGCGGACACTGCGCGACACGGGGTTCGTCGTCCTCGGCATCGGCATGCCGGTGCTGATGTATCTGCTCTTCACCCACCTGGGAGCCGGCGCGGACGCCGGCACCAGGATCGCGTCGATGATCGGCATGGCGGCGTACGGAGCGCTCGGCGCCGCCCTCTCCGCCGGTACGGGCATCGCCGAGGACAAGGCGCTCGGCTGGCTGCGGCAACTGCGGATCACCCCGATGACTCCGGCCCAGGTCGTGCTCGGGCGGGCGGCGACCGCCTCGGTGGTCGTGGTGCCCTCGATCCTGATCGTGTTCGCGGCGGGCGGCCTGCTGAACGGGGTCTCCCTGGCCCTGTGGCAGTGGCTCCTGCTGACCGTCCTCCTGTGGTGCGGCACGCTGCCCTTCACCCTGCTCGGCATGGGCAACGGCTACCGCCTGTCCGCCCAGAGCACGGGAGTGGTGAACGTGGCCTGCAACCTGGGCCTCTCGCTCCTCGGCGGCCTGTGGTTCCCGGTCACGTTCT
This sequence comes from Streptomyces sp. NPDC054863, assembly GCF_053610825.1. NCBI lineage: Bacteria > Bacillati > Actinomycetota > Actinomycetes > Kitasatosporales > Streptomycetaceae > Streptomyces > Streptomyces sp. NPDC054863. Next base: position 16,865 of record NZ_JBSGZD010000010.1, read on the forward strand.
TCCCCGGCTGGCTCCAGGCCGTCTCCGCGTACACCCCCACCCGCGCGCTCTCGCAGACCGGTGCCTCGCTCGGCCGAGGCGACGCTCCCCCGGTGGCCGCCCTCGTCGTTCTCACCGGCTGGCTGCTGCTCTTCGGCTCGTACGCTGTCGTGTCGTACCGCAAGGCGGCGCGCACCGCGTGACGGCGCCACGTCCGTGGCAGCAGCCCCTCAGCACGCCCGGAGCGACAGGAGACGACCGACGATGCCCCGCAAGAAGACCGGCGAGGCCCGCACCGACCGCCTCGGCCCGCCCAACGGCTTCGCGATGCTCCCCTGGCTGCTGATGGGGATGGGCGCCTTCTCCCACCTCATCCAGGGCAGGACCGGCAACCCCTGGATCGGCGGGATCAGTCTCTTCGTCTTCAACTCCCTCTACATCTATGTGGTGTTCCGCGCCTTCGACAAGAAATCCCGGGAGTCGGCGAGCACCAGGGCGGCGCTGGTCGGACTCGGTCTGATCACCGGCTTCATGTCGGTCATGTACGGCGGCCCCTGGCTGCTCTTCTGGATGCTGCTCGGGCTGGCCACCGGCTCGGTGCTCCGGGGCAGGCACGCCCCCAAGGCGATGCTCGGACTGGCGCTGACGGCGGGAACGATCGCCGCGGTCAAGGACGGCTGGGGTGCGATCAACGTCGCCTACGGAACCCTGATCTCGGGCCTGGTGACCTCCGCGATCCTCACCCTCGCCGAAACGGTGAAGGAACTCAGGGAAACCCGCCAGGAGTTGGCGCGCACGGCGGTGGAGAAGGAGCGGCTGCGCTTCTCCCGCGACCTGCACGACCTGCTCGGCCACACCCTGTCCGTCATCGTCGTGAAGTCCGAGGCCGCTCGCCGCCTGGCCCCGCGCGACCTGGAGGCCGCGCTCCGCCAGGTCTCCGACATCGAGTCCGTCGGCCGCCAGGCGCTCACCGAGATCCGCGAGGCGGTCACCGGCTACCGCGAGGGCAGCCTGAGCACCGAGCTGGACGGCGCCCGCTCGGCACTCTGTGCCGCCGGGATCGAACCGGTCGTCCGGCAGTCGGGCCCGCCCCTCGCACCCCAGGCGGAGGCCCTGCTCGGCTGGGTGGTCCGGGAGGCCGTCACCAATGCCGTACGGCACGGCAGCGGCGCGACGCGCTGCACGATCACGGTGGAGGGCACGAGCGAACGGGTCCGGCTGGAGGTCGCGGACGACGGGCGGGTGGACGTCGCGACCGCCGCGGGCGGCGCCGCGGACCCGGCCACCAGGACCGGCACCGGCCTCAAGGGCCTCGGCGAGCGGCTGGCGAGCGCGGGCGGTTCGCTGACATCGGGGCCGGGGGCGCGCGGCGGTTTCGTCGTCACGGCCCAACTCCCCGTCACGTCAGGGGAGTCGACGGCCGCGGTCTGACCGGTCTCAGTCCCGCTCCTGCCGCGAGCGCGGCCTCGCCCGTACGTGCATCCGCTCGCCCTGGCGGCCGAACAGGCTGAGCACCTCCACCGCCGCGTCCCCCGTGCTGCCGAACCAGTGCGGCAGCCGGGTGTCGAACTCGGCGGCCTCCCCCGCTTCGAGCACCATGTCCCGGTCCCCCAGCACGAGCCGCAGCCGCCCCACGAGGACGTACAGCCACTCGTACCCCTCGTGGGTGCGGGCCTCCGGTGTGCTGCGGGTCACCGGCAGGATCATCTTGTACGCCTGGATGGGGCCCGTCCCGTTGGTCAGCGGCAGCACCGTCGAGCCGTACACCTGGCGCGCCTTGATCCGCACGCGCGGGTCGCCGACCTCGGGGGCGCCGACGAGGTCGTCCAGCGGCACCTGGTGGGCCTTCGAGATGGGCAGCAGCAGCTCAAGACTGGGACGGCGCTGCCCGGACTCCAGCCGGGAAAGGGTGCTGGTGGAGATGCCGGTGGCCTCGGACAGCGCGGCCAGCGTGACCCCGCGCGCGGCGCGCAGCCGCTGGAGGCGCGGGCCGACGTCGGCGAGTGCCCGGCTGATCTCGGGTGTGTGCTCCATGCCCTTCATTGCACAAGCCCTTCCCGGAAATGGCAATGTTCCTTGCCGTTTTCGGGAACCTCGCCGATTGCGGCACCTCGGGCGACGCCCGGCCGCCCTACGCTGTCCACGTGACCGAGATCCCCGTGCACCACCGTCCCGCCAAGTCGATCCGGGTGCTCCTCGCCGAGGACCAGCAGATGATGCGCGGCGCCCTCGCGCTCCTGCTCGGCCTGGAGGAGGACATCGAGGTCGTCGCGCAGGTCGGTGCGGGCGACAGGATCGTGGGGGCGGCCCTCGAATCCCGTCCCGACATCGCGCTCCTGGACATCGAGCTGCCCGGCATGAGCGGGCTGGACGCCGCCGCCCTGCTGCGCGACGAGGTGCCGGACTGCCGGGTGCTGATCCTCACCACCTTCGGCAGGCCCGGCTACCTGCGGCGGGCGATGGAGGCGGGCGCGGCCGGGTTCCTGGTGAAGGACGGCCCGGTGGAGGAGCTGGCCCAGGCGATCCGCCGGGTGCTGACCGGGGAGAGGGTCATCGATCCGGCGCTCGCGGCGGCGGCGCTCAGCTCGGGTCCGAGCCCGCTCACGGCGCGCGAGCGCGACGCGCTCAACGCGGCGGTGGACGGTGCGACGGTCGCCGACATCGCGGCGAAGCTGCACCTCTCCGAGTCGACGGTACGGAACTACCTGTCGTCCGCGATCGGCAAGACCGGCACCCGCAACCGGATGGAAGCGGTCCGCTCGGCCCGCAGGCAGGGCTGGCTGTAGCGCCGTAGCCGACGGGTCTCGTCACTCACCCCGCCCTCTTCGGCCCCCTCGGCAGCCACAGCAGCGTCAGCACCACGCCCGCCAGCAGCACCCCGGTCCCCGTCCGGAACGCCAGCGCGTACCCGGCGGTCAGCGCCTCCGGGCTCGTACCGCCGCCGGTGCGGGACGCGGCGACCGTCGACAGGACGGCGAGGCCGAGCGCGCCGCCCATGGTCCGCGACGTGTTGATCAGGCCCGAGACCAGGCCCGCGTCGCCCGGCGCCGCACCGGAGGTGGCGAGCGAGGCGAGCGGTGTGGAGGCCAGGCCCGCGCCCAGCATCATCAGGATCCCCGGGCCGAGGACGGCGGTGACGTACGAACCGTCGGCGCTCATCATGGACTGCCAGCCGAACCCGGTGGCCGCGATCAGGGTGCCGAGCGCGGCCAGGTTGCGGGCGCCGACGCGGGGCATCAGGCGCGGGGCCAGCTTGGATCCCGTGACGATGGCCAGCGAGCTGGGCACGAGCGCGAGGCCGGCCCCCAGCGGCGTGTAGCCGAGCACGTTCTGCGCGTACAGGGTCATGAAGAACCACATGCAGAACATGGCCGACCCGTTGACGAACATCGCCGCGTTCGCCGCCGAAACCGACCGCACGCGGAACAGCTTCAGCGGCATCAGCGGCGCCTTCGCCCGCGCCTCGACCAGCAGGAACAGCCCGATCAGCAGCAGCCCGCCGACCAGCGGGACGAGGGTCGCCGCCGCCGTCCACCCCTCGGCCTCGGTCTGCACGATGCCGTACGCGAGCGTGGCGAGCCCCGCCGTGGCCAGCACGGCACCCGGCAGGTCGAGCCTGCGGCCCTCCCGCGCATGGCTCTCGGTCAGCCAGAAGTACGCACCGATCAGCACCAGCGCACCGATCGGCACGTTGATCAGCAGCACCCACCGCCAGGACAGGGTGTCCGTGAGCAGCCCGCCGACGAAGCCGCCCGCCGCACCGCCGCCCGCGCCGACGGCGGACCAGGTGCCTATCGCTCGCGCCCGCGCCGCGCCCTCGGGCACGGCGGAGGTGAGGATGGTGAGCGTCGCCGGAGCGAGCACGGCCGCGCCGAGCCCCTGTGCGGCACGGGCGGCGAGCAGCTGCCACCCCTCCTGCGCGAGCCCGCCGGCCAGCGAGGCCGCGGTGAACAGCCCCAGGCCCACCAGGAAGGTCAGCTTCCGCCCGAAGATGTCGGAGGCCCGCCCGCCCAGCAGCATGAATCCGGCGAAGGCGATGGAGTAGAGGTTCACCACCCACTGGAGCCCGCCCGCCGTCATGCCGAGGTCGGCGCGCATCGAAGGCAGCGCCACGTTCACGACGGACACGTCGAGGACGACGAGGAACTGCCCGGCGCAGGCGGCGAGGATCACCAGCCAGGTGCGGGCGGGGCGGGCGGGAGACGGACGGGAAGCGGATGAATCGGTTCCGGAGGGGGTTGTTCGGGCGCCGGCGGGTTCGGCGGGTACGCGGTGGGCCATGCCTGTCATGGTCGCAGGTACTCGATGCCCCGTACATCCGCGTTTCGACGCACACGCCCCGCCCTCACGCCCTAGGACTTCCGCAGGAGGGTCACCACGGCGGCTCCGCCGAGGCCGATGTTGTGTGCGAGCCCCACCCGTGCGCCGTCCACCTGCCGGGCCCCGGCCCGTCCGCGAAGCTGCCAGGTCAGCTCGGCGGCCTGGGCGAGACCCGTCGCGCCCAGCGGGTGCCCCTTGGAGATCAGCCCGCCGGACGGATTGACCACCCAGCGCCCCCCGTACGTCGTCGCACCGGACTCGACGAGCTTGCCGGACCCTCCGTCGGGGCACATGCCCAGCGCTTCGTACGTCAACAGCTCGTTCACCGAGAAGCAGTCGTGCAGCTCGACCACGTCGACGTCCTCGATGCCGAGCCCGGACATCTCGTACGCCTGCCGGGCGGCGGCCCGCGACATGGTCCTGCCGACGACGTCGATGCAGGAGCCGGAGGCGAAGGACTCCTCGGTGTCGGTGGTCATGGCCTGCCCGGCGATCTCCACCGCCCTGTCCCACAGGCCGTGCTGGGCGACGAACCGCTCGGAGACGACGACGGCCGCCGCGGCCCCGTCGGAGGTCGGGGAGCACTGGAGCTTGGTGAGCGGCCGGTGGATGGTCCTGGCGGCGAGGATCTCGTCGACGGTGTACGGGTCCTGGAACTGGGCGTACGGGTTGTCGACCGAGTGCTTGTGGTTCTTCGCGGCGACGGCGGCGAGCTGCGCCTCGGTCGTCCCGTACCGCTCCATGTGCTCGCGGGCCGCGTTGCCGAAGATCTGGGCGGTGGGCGGGGTCATCTCGAAGCCGTGCCCGGCGGCCATGACACCGTAGTGGCGGGCGACGGGCGAGGTCTTGAAGTCACCCCCGTCGCTCCCGCCCCCCAGCGCCCCGCGCTTCATCTTCTCGAAGCCCAGCGCGAGCACACAGTCCGCGATCCCGCCCTGCACGAACTGCCGGGCCATCATCAGGGCGGTGGACCCGGTCGCGCAGTTGTTGTTGACGTTGTAGACGGGAACGCCGCTCAACCCGAGCTCGTACACCGCCCGTTGACCCGCCGTGGACGCCTGGAAGCAGTACCCCACCGGCACCTGCTGGACCTGCCCGTACCCGACCCCGGCGTCGGCCAGCGCCGCCTCCCCCGCCTCCTTGGCCATGTCCCAGTACTGCCAGTCGCGCGACTCGGGCTTCTCGAACTTCGTCATCCCGACACCGACGATGTACGCCTTCATGCTCACTCCCCTTGGTGGTCGCGCGGCAGGCCGAGAATGCGCTCGGCGACGACGTTGAGCTGAACCTGGGTGGTGCCTCCCGCGATGGTCAGGCACCGCGACATCAGGAACCCGTGCACGGCCCGCTCCCCGGGCCCCTCCCTCAACACCCCTTCGGCGCCGAGGAGTTCGAGTCCCAGCTCGGCGATCTTCTGCTGGTGCGGAGTCTGGACGAGCTTCCTGATGCTCGCCCCCGCACCGGCCTCCAGTCCGTCGACCTGCTGGAGGGTGGTGCGCAGCCCGATGCAGGCGAGGGCGTGCGCCTCGGCGGCCAGTGCGCCGACGCGGGCCCTGGTCGCCCCGTCGAGGTCGGCGCACCGCTTGATGAGCGCCTCCAGGCCGGTGTCGAAGGCGACCTGGTCGGCCATGTGGACGCGCTCGTTGCCGAGGGTGTTGCGGGCGACCTGCCAGCCACCCGTCTCCTCCCCGACCAGTGCGTCGCCGGGCAGCACCGCATCGTCGAAGTACACCTCGTTGAAGAGCGAGTCCCCGGTGATCTCCTTCAGCGGGCGGACGTCGATCCCCGGCGTGTTCTTCATGTCGACGACGAAGTATCCGAGCCCCTGGTGCTTCGTCGGGGCGTCGGGGTCGGTCCTGGCGAGCAGGATCCCGTAGTCGGCCCACTGGGCGGCCGAGGTCCACACCTTCTGCCCGTTGATCCGCCAGCCGCCGTCCTCCGTACGCTCGGCGCGGGTGCGGAGCGAGGCGAGGTCGGACCCCGCATCCGGCTCCGAGAAGAGCTGACACCACATCAACTCTCCGCGCAGGGTGGGAAGTACGAACGCCTCCTGCTGCTCGTCCGTGCCGTAGGCGATGAGGGACGGCACGACCCAGGTCGATATCCCGAGCCCGCTGAGCACCACCCCCGCGTCCTTCAGCTCCCGCTGCACGGCGAGCTGCTGGACGGGCCCCGCGCCGAGTCCGTACGGCTCGGGGAGGTGCGGGGCGGCGTACCCGGTCGGTGCGAGGAGGCGGCGGGCCGCGCCCGGATCGAGTCCGCGCGCGCCGTCGATCACCTCACGGGCCCGGGTGCGGTACGCGTCCGCCTCCGCCGGAAGCTCCATCCGCAGCTCCCGCCTGGCCCCGGCGGCAGCGAGCCGCACCGCGCGCAGCCGGTGGCCGTCGCCGGCCCCCAGCAGCTGCCGGGCGACGAGCGCCCGCCGCAGATACAGATGGGCGTCGTGCTCCCAGGTGAACCCGATCCCCCCGAGGACCTGAATGCAGTCCTTGGCGCAGGAGAACGCGGCATCGAGGGCCGTCCCGGCCGCGAGTGCGGCGGTGAGTCCCCGTACGTCCGGCGCCTCGTCGACCGCACGCGCCGCGTCCCACACCAGCGCCCGCGCCTGCTCGACCCGCACCAGCATGTCGGCGCACAGGTGCTTGACCGCCTGGAACTGCCCGATCGGCCGGCCGAACTGCTCACGCACCTTGGCGTACTCGGTGGCGGTGTCCAGGGCCCGGGCTGCGGTGCCGCAGGCCTCGGCCGCGTACAGGACGGCCGCGAGGTCGCCCACGAGCGCACTGCTCAGATCCAGCTCGCGCCCGCCCGGCACGAAGACGTGGTCGGCCCTCACTTCTCCGGTGGGCCGGGTCGGGTCGGCGCAGGCGTGCACCCGTATCGCCAGGTCGCCGGCGTCGACGGCCAGCCACACCGTGCCGTGCGCGGACTCGGCGGCGAGCAGGACGAGATCGGTGGCCCGGCCCGCGGCGAGGACGGGCGGCGCCGTGCCGTCGAGGAGATGGCCGTCCTCGACGGCGACGGCGGTGAGGGTGCCGGGTGCGGTGGCGACGGCGGCGACGGGGTGCCCGGCGGCGAGCTCCGGGAGTCCGCCCCTGCACAGGAGGTCGGTGGCGAGCACGCTCGGCAGGAAGGGCCCCGGGAGCGCGCCGCGCCCCGTCTCCTCCAGCACCACGGCGAGATCGAGCAGACTCCCGCCGCCCCCGTCGGGCAGGTGCACGTCCAGCAGCCCCATCGCGGCCGCCCCGTCCCAGTACCCCGGCCGCCCGGCCCCGCCACCTCCGTCGCCCTCCCCGTCGAGGAGCTTCCGTACGTCCTGCGGCGACGCCACCCGCCCGACCCAGCCGCGCACCGCCTCGGCCAACTCCCGGTGCTCACGCGTGATTCCGATGCCCATGGTCGGGCAGAGTAGAACACGTTCCATTCTGACGGAAGGTCGGATGCGGTTCGGGATGCGGTGCGCGGACCGGACCGGGGCGGTTGACCGAGAGCAGCGCACCCTGCCCCTGATCGGCCCCGCACCACTCCCCCTCGCCCCCATGCGGCACCATGACCCCAGCCCGCGCCGTCCTTCCGGAGGAACTCGATGTCCACCCCCAAGCCCGACACCCTCACCGCATTCGAGGCCGCCAAGGGCTTCATGCCGCTGACCGAGGGCCTCGCCCTGTACACGGCCGCCGCCGAGGCGGCGGGCACCCTCCGGCTCCCCCTCCTCGAAGTGGGGACGTACTGCGGGCGCTCCACCCTGCTGCTCGCCGACGCCGCCCGCGAAGCCGGTGTCGCCGCCGTGACCGTCGACCACCACCGCGGCAGCGAGGAGCAGCAGCCCGGGTGGGAGTACCACGACCCGACCGTGGTGGACCCGGAGCTCGGCGTCATGGACACGCTGCCCACCTTCCGCCGCACCCTGCACAGGGCCGGGCTCGAAGAGCACGTCCTCGCCCTCGTCGGCCGCTCCCCGCAGGCCGCCCGCCTCTGGGGCACCCCGCTGGCCCTCGTCTTCATCGACGGCGGCCACACCGACGAGCACGCGAACGGCGACTACGAGGGGTGGGCCCCGCACGTCGCGCCCGGCGGGCTGCTCGTCGTCCACGACGTGTTCCCCGACCCGGCCGACGGCGGCCAGGCCCCGTACCGCGTGTACCTCCGGGCCCTCGCGTCCGGCGCCTTCACCGAGGTCTCGGTGACCGACTCGCTGCGCGTCCTGCGGCGTACCGGCTCGGGGATCTGAGCGCCGCGCATAGCATCGCCCTGTGTCGTACGACGGTCAGTACCCCGACGAAGATCCGCCCGGCCCCGAGTTCGGGCGGACCCCGCGCCGCGGTCGCGGCAACGCCCTGATCGTGGCCGCCGCCCTGGTGCCCACCTGCCTGGCGGGCTGGCTCGTCTGGCAGGCGATGAGCGGTCCTGACGGCGACGAGCCGCCGAAGGTGCTCCCACTGCCGAGCTCCTCGGCCACGAAGTCCCGGGCCGGGACGCCCGCCACCGAGGACGCCAAGCCGAGCCGGAGCCCGGACCGGAGCCCGGACCGGAGCCCGAACCCGACTCCCCCCGCACCCGCCGATTCCGGTCCCCCGGCCACCGGTCCCCTCGTCGGCCGCACCGTCGTCGTCGATCCCGGCCACAACCCCGGCAATTTCCGGCACACCCGCGAAATCAATCGCCAGGTGAACATCGGCACGAACAGCAAAGAATGCGACACCACGGGTACGGCGAGCAATGCCGGTTACACCGAGGCGGAATTCACACTCGATGTGTCGCGTCGGCTGAAATCAATTCTCGAAAAGCAGGGCGCAACCGTCCAATTCACCCAGAACGCCGACCGTCCGTACGGTCCGTGCATCGACGAGCGGGCCCGTATCGGAAACGACGCGAAGGCCGACGCGGTGATCTCCATCCACGCGGACGGCTCCTCCGCCGGTCACCGCGGCTTCCATGTGATCCTGCCCGCACGGGTGAACTCCGGCGCCGCGGACACCTCTTCGATCGTCGGCCCCTCGCGCGACCTGGGCACCCGGATCGTGGGAAATTTCGTACGGGTGACGGGCGACGCACCCGCCAACTACCTGGGCGAAAGGACCGGCCTGGTGGTGCGCAGCGACCTCGGCGGGCTCAATCTGTCGACCGTTCCCAAGGTGTTCATCGAGTGCGGGAACATGCGTGACGCGCAGGACATCGCCCTTCTGACGGACCCGTCCTGGCGGCAGAAGGCGGCCCAGGGCATGGCCGACGGCATCAGCAGCTTCCTGAAGGGGTAGAACTGTCCGGCGGCCGACGGCCCCGGACCGGGGGTTGTCACCGACCGGCAACGATGGGGACGGCCCAGCGATCGGACGATACATTCATCCGTACGATGGGGAGCCGCCCCCGAGCTTCGCACCGAGTTCTCGCGTGAACCGCGCACACCGGCACAGCGACAACCGCCCCGAAGAGCCCTGAAGAAGACGACTGATAAAGGATTTTAAGTGAACATCCGCTCCCTCACACGAGGTGATGGCGTGGTGATCGGAGCAGCGGTGGTGCTGTTCATCGCCTCGTTCCTCAGCCTGGTCTCCACTCCTGCGTGCAGCGGCGAGTTCTGCCCCAGGGACTCCTCGACCTACAACGCCTGGGACAGCCTCGGGCTCCTGATGAGCATGTTCCTGGCCGGCATCATCGCCGCCGCGCTGATCGTCGTGGCACGCGGGCTGCCGACGCCGCGCAAGGTCGTGGGTCTCGAACTCGGCCAGTTCGGCGTCGCGCTGGCGGTCTTCGCCGCGTGGACCGCGTTCTGGACCATCATCGACCTCGGCAGCGCGGGCGCGGGCATGATCCTCGGCCTGATCGGGGCCCTGGCGCTCGCCGCAGGTGCCGTTGCCTCGCCGCTGGTTCCGGCCCTCAAGGCCCCGCTGATGGGTCCCCCGAAGCCTGCCGTCGCGGGCCCCTACGGCGCCCAGCCGGGTGCCGGCTACGGCTACCCGGGCGCCCAGCAGCCTTCGTACGGCGGCCAGAGCGCCCCCGGCGGCTACGGCTACCCCGGCGGCGCCACCCAGGACCCGCAGGCCGCCGCGCCGCAGGCACCGGCCCCCGACCAGGCCTCGCAGGGCGGGCAGGCCGCTCCGGCCGCCGACGCGTCCGGCTTCGCGCCGTTCTGGTTCGCGGTTCCGGTCGCGCGCCCGCTGTACCCGGAGGACGGTTCGCCGACGCCGATCGCCGAACTGGCTCCCGGCACCTGGTACTTGGCGGTGGACCAGCGCGGTTCCGGTCTGGTCGCCCAGACCCAGGACGGCCGTCGCGGCCTGCTCCAGGACACCACGGGGATCCAGCGCGGCTGACCCTCCCCCGCCCGCACCACCGGCACACCGCGGCCCCCGCCTCACCTCCGAGGCGGGGGCCGCAGCCTTGTCCGGTCCCGCTCCACGCCCGTACAGTCAAGCGACCTGACGCCACGTCAGTCAGCCGGATCGCGTCAACGGGAGGCGCCGCCATGCGACTTGGACTCGCGCTCGGCTACTGGGGGCGCGGCCCCGACCCGGGCAGCCTCGCGCTCGTACAGGAGGCGGAGCGGCTCGGCTACGACTCCGTGTGGACGTCCGAGGCCTGGGGGTCCGACGCCTTCACACCGCTGACCTGGTACGCCGCGCACACCACCCGGATCCGCCTGGGCACCGCGATCGTGCAGATGGCGGCCCGCACCCCGACCGCGACCGCGATGCACGCGCTCACCCTGGACCACCTCTCCGGCGGGCGGCTGATGCTCGGCCTGGGGCTTTCGGGGCCGCAGGTGGTGGAGGGCTGGTACGGGCGGCCGTTCCCGCGCAGCCCGCTGACCGCGACGCGGGAGTACGTGGACGTGGTGCGCCAGGTGCTCGCGCGCGAGGCCCCCGTCGAGCTGGACGGCCGCTTCCACGCGCACCCGTACCGGGGCGAGGACGCCTCCGGCATCGGCAGGCCGCTGAAGCCGATCACGCATCCGCTCCGGGCGGACCTGCCGATCCTGCTCGGCGCGGAAGGTCCCAAGAACATCGCGCAGACCACCCGCATCGCGGACGGCTGGCTTCCCCTCCACTGGTCACCGTTGCGGCCCGACGTCTATCGGCTCGGCGCCCTGCCGAAGGACTTCATGGTGGCGCCGATGGCCCGCGCGCACGTCTGCGACGACGTCGCGGCGGGGCTGCTGCCGGTCAAGGCGATGCTCGGGTTCTACATCGGCGGCATGGGTCACGCCACGAAGAACTTCCACGCGGACCTGATGGGGCGGATGGGGTACGAGGAGGAGGCCCGCCGCGTCCAGGAGCTGTTCCTCGCCGGGCGCAAGGAGGAGGCGGTACTGGCCGTGCCGGACGCGTTCGCCGACGAGATCTCCCTGGTCGGGCCGCGCGGGCGGATCGCGGAGCGGCTGGAGCTGTGGCGCAGGGGCCCGGTGACCGACCTGCTGGTCACGGCGCCGGACCCCCACACGCTGCGTGTTCTTGCCGAACTCAACTCGTAGCAGCGGCAACGCTTGACAGCCGAAACTCTTGGCAGTGGCAACTCCCAGCAGCTACCACTCACATCTGCCGTACGGGACTCAGTCCCAGGCGATGTGTCCCAGCCACAGGTCGAGCAGCTCGCGGTCGCCCAGCACCTCGATGTTCCCCGCGTCCGGCGACTGGCGGCGGTAGGACACCTGGAGGAGGTCGGTCAGCGGGCCGCGCAGGGCGACGGCAGCCTTCTCGTGGCCGCGCCGCCACTGGATCGAGTCGCCGGTGAGGTCGACGATCCACTCGGCGTTCAGTCCGGCGGGGGTGTCGGTGGCGTGCAGGTGGATGCTGCGGCCCGCGCCGAGGAGCTCGGCCAGTTCGGGGCGCTCGTCGAAGGTCTCCGGCTGCGCGCCGAGCCACATCCACTCGTCGATGGCGTCGGCGGCGACCTCGGGGTCCACCGTGTAGTCGGCCTTGGCCGCAAGGCAGGCGTCCGCGCGGTGCACGACGGTCTCGTGGGTCATCCTGCGGGCCCAGAACTCGGTCGGCTTCCCGGGCGCCCACGCCCACACCTGCGCGTCGGGGCCCGCCTCGCGCAGGGCCCCCGCGCACATCCCGGCGCCCTCGGCGAGCCATGCGTCGAGGGCGGCGGGGTCGTCCGTGCCGGGTCCTTCGGCGTGCGGCACCGACTCCGGCGGGACGACCTCGGTGGCCCGGGTCGTGACGGTCTCGTACACCCAGCGGTGCGCCCAGCCGGTGTGGTGGACGAGTTCGCGCAGGGTCCATTCGGGGCAGGACGGCACCATCGTAGTGAGGTCGGCCCCGGATATCGCGGTCCGCAGCCGGGCGGTCTCCTCGACGATCTGGTCGCAGTAGCGGTCGAATCCGAGCAAGGTCATGACCGCACTGTAGACAGCCGGCAGGCGCTGTGAACAGCTCAATTCGCCTGCGGCAAACGACCTTTCAGCAGGCCGACGGTCACCCCGCCCGGCCGGCAAGCTGCGCCGGGGACCCGCCCTTCGCCAGTTCGCCCGCCGAGGGCACCTTGTCCGTGACCGCTGCGCCCGCGTCCTTGCCCGCGTCCTTCACCCCGCCGATGACCTTCTCGAAGAGGCCGACCTCGCCGGCTCCCGCAGTGCCGGCGGCGAGCTTGCTGCCGAGGCCCTTCAGCGACTCGATGCCCTCGGACAGCGGGGCGACCGCCTTGGAGAGCAGCGGGTCGCCCTTGGCGTTGTTGACCGCCGCCTTCAGCCTGTTGTAAGTGAACGCACCCGCGAGCCCGGCCTTGACGAGGGCGAACTTCCGGCCGTCCGCACCGCTCTTGAACTTGCCCGCCTTGAAGGGCTTCACGACCCACTGGTACGCGGCCCCGGCGGCCAGCGACGCGTTGGCGACGAACCGCGTCTTGGCGAGCCGCTGCTTCTCGACCTCGCCGGTGGACGGCGAGGCGGTGGCGGTCCTCGTCACGTTCGCGTCCGCGGCGGCCTTGTCCTCGTCGTTGCAGGCCGCGAGCGGCATCAGCAGCGCACACGTCAGCGGCATCGCGACGAGCGCACGACGGGCGGGGGTGGCGGTGAGGGCGTTACGGGGCACAGCGGGCCTCCCGGGGCCTGAGCGACGACGGTGACGGCAGCAGCGTCGGCAGAGACGACAGCACTTCCCCGCAGCGTCGCCCGTCCCCCCTGCGCCCACCACCAGGACAGGGCCATCCGGGTTTGACGACCGTCATCTCGGCAACATGTTCGACATGTCCACACGCACGCGCACCGGAAATCCAGCCGCGACCCTGATCGCCGTCGTCGCGGACATCGCAGCCCTGATCCTGGGCCTGTGGATCCTCTTCTACCTACTGGACGCCAACCAGGGGAACGCGCTGGTCGGCTTCATCAAGGACGCCGCGCGCTTCCTCGCGGGCTGGTCCTACGACCTGTTCACCTTCGACGAGGAGTGGGCGCGCGTGGTCGCGGGCTACGGCCTGCCCGCCGTGGTCTACCTGTTCGTGGGGCACGCCGTCGCGGGGGCCGTCCGCCGCCACTGACGTACGTACGCGCCCCCTCGCCGAGGTCCGGCGCTCAGCAGCACTCCGGGTCGAGCCCCAGCGGCAGCCGCTCGCCGCCGAACACCGCGCAGGTGGCTTCCTCGCCGCCCAGCGCGGCCACCGCGAGGAGCAGCGAACCCGCCGTCCAGGTGGTGAGCTCCTGCGGCCAGATCGCCGCGTCGTCGAAGACGTACCCCGTCCAGTACAGGCCGCTGCCGTCCTGAGCGCGCAGGTGCTGGATCGACTGGAGGACCTCCAGCGCCCGGTCGGACTCGCCCATCACCCAGAGCGCCAGGGCGAGTTCGCAGCTCTCGCCGCCGGTCACCCACGGGTTGGGCAGTACGCAGCGCACCCCGAGGTCCGGTACGACGAAGGCGTCCCAGTGCGCCTCGACACGCTCCTTGGCGGCGGGTCCGGTGAGGGCTCCGGCGAGGATCGGGTAGTACCAGTCCATCGAGTAGCGGTTCTTGTCGAGGAACCGCTCGGGGTGGCGCTGGATCGCGTGCCGCAGCGAGCCGACCGCCAACTCCCAGTCGGGCTGCGGCTCTTCGCGCTGTTCGGCGATGGCGAGCGCGCAGCGCAGCGCCTGATGGATGGACGAACTCCCGGTCAGCAGCGCGTCGTTGACCGCCGTACCGTCCTCCTCGCGCTTCCAGCCGATCTGTCCACCGCTCTGCTGGAGGGCGAGGACGAACTCGACGGCCGCGTACACGGCGGGCCACATCCGGTCGATGAACGCGTCGTCGCCGGTGGCGACGTAGTGGTGCCAGACGCCGACGGCTATGTACGCGCAGAAGTTGGTCTCGCGGGAGCGGTCGGTGGGGCGGGTGTGGTCGCCGTCGTCGTAGGCCGCGTACCAGGAGCCGTCCGGGTTCTGGTGCTTCACCAGCCAGTCGTACGCCCGCGCCGCCGCCTCGTGCTCACCGGCGGCGTCGAGCGCCATGGCGGCCTCGGTGTGGTCCCACGGGTCGAGGTGGTGGCCCCTGAACCACGGGATGGCGCCGTCGGCGCGCTGCTGGGCGAGGATCCCGGCGACGGTCTCGGTCGCCTGATCGGCCGTCAGAACACCGGGCAGGACGAGGTGTTCGGTGTATCCGGGGCTCGTCACTTGGTGCCCGTGACGGACGCGGCGGACAGGTCCGCGGACACGTCTGCGGGCAGGTGCGGCTTGGTGGCGTACGCGACGAAGCTCTTGCCGACGACCGGGTTGAGCGCCTGCTCGGCGAGCCGGGTGACCAGCGGCTTCTTCATGATGTCCCAGACCAGGAGCTTGTGGTACGCCTTCACGGGCAGCGCCTTGTCGTTGTCGACGCCGAACGCGCACTTGAGCCACCAGTACGGCGAGTGCAGCGCGTGCGCGTGGTGCGTGCCGTACGGCTTGAGGCCCGCCCCGCGCATCTTGCCGAGCAGCTCGTCCGCCTTGTAGATGCGGATGTGGCCGCCCTCGACCTCGTGGTACGCGTCGGAGAGCGTCCAGCAGACCTTCTCGGGGCCGTAGCGCGGCACGGTCACCGCGATGCGCCCGCCGGGCTTGAGGACGCGCACCATCTCGGCGAGCACGCCCTTGTCGTCGGGGATGTGCTCCATGACCTCGGAGATGATCACGACGTCGAAGGCGGCGTCGGGGAAGGGCAGGTTGAGCGCGTCGCCCTCCATGGCGGTGGCGGTGGCCCCCTCGGGCGCCTCCCCGGCCTCCTTCATGGCGGCGAACCACTTGGTGACCTCGCGGATCTCCTCGGCATTCTGGTCGAGGGCCACCACCTGGGCGCCGCGCCGGTAGCACTCGAAGGCGTGCCGCCCTGCGCCGCAGCCCAGGTCGAGGACCCGGTCGCCCGGGGCGAGCGGGAAGCGGGAGAAGTCCACGGTCAGCACGGGGGCTCAGCTTTCATCCGGCGGTGGGGGTGGTTCGTGCGGTTCATTTCGAGCACGTTGCTTGCGGGGCCCAGGGGTTGAGGGGCCTAGGACTTGAGGGCTGCGGCCTGCGTCGCGAGGGCGTGCCGGTAGCGCTCGGCGGTGCCGATCGCGGCCTGCTTCCAGGTGAACCTCTCCAGTACGCGGGCCCGTCCGGCGGCGCCCAGGCGCGTCCGCAGGCCGGGGTCGCCGAGGAGCCGGGAGAGCTGTCCCGCGAGTGCGTCGGCGTCGCCGGGCGGTACGGCGAGGCAGGTTTCGCCGTCGGGTCCCGCGACTTCCGGAATCGCCCCGCCGGTGGTGGCGACGAGCGGCGTTCCGGTGGCCATGGCCTCGGCGGCGGGCAGCGAGAAGCCCTCGTACAGGGACGGCACGCAGGCGACCTGCGCGCCGCGCACCAGGTCGACCAGCTCGGCGTCGCTGATCCCCTTGACGAATTCGACGGCCCGCTGGAGCCCGAACCGCTCGATGGCCTGCGCGACGGGCCCGTCCTCGGCCCGCTTCCCGACGACGACGAGGTGCGCGTCGGGGCGCTCGGAGCGCAGCTTGGCGAGTGCCTCGACGAGGTGGACGAGCCCCTTGAGGGGGACGTCGGCGCTCGACGTGGTGACGATGCGGCCCGGCACCTCGGGCACGGACGCGTCGGGCGACCACAGCTGCGTGTCGGCCCCGATGTGCACGACGTGGACGCGGTCGCGGCGCACGCCGAGGTGCTGGACGATCTCGGCCTGCGAGGACCCGGACACGGTGAGCACGGACGGCAGCCGGCGGGCGACCCGCTTCTGCATGCGCGTGAACCCGTACCAGCGCCGTACGGAGAGCCGCTTCAGCCGGGTTCCCGCGGCGTCCAGGTCGAGCTGCCGGTCCACGGTGATGGGGTGGTGGATCGTCGTCACGAGCGGTGCGCCGAGGTCGCCGAGGAGTCCGTAGCCGAGCGTCTGGTTGTCGTGCACGACGTCGAACTCGCCGCGCCTGGCGGCGAGATGACGCTTCGCCCGCAGCGAGAAGGTCAGCGGCTCGGGGAATCCGCCGGTGCGCATCGTCGCGAATTCGACGGCGTCGACCCAGTCCCGGTACTCGCCGCGCCGGGGCGTACGGAAGGGGTCCGGGCTGCGGTACAGATCGAGGCTCGGCAGCTCGGTGAGCACCACGCCCTCGTCGAGCACGGGGTACGGCTGGGCGCCCAGCACCTCGACGCTGTGCCCGAGCCTGGCCAGCTCCCGCGACAGGTGGCGGACGTACACGCCCTGGCCGCCGCAGAACGGGTTCCCCTTGTACGAGAGGAGCGCGATGCGCAGCGGACGCTCCCCGGCACTCGCGGCGGCGTTCGCGGCAGCGGCGGCGTCCCCGGCACGGGGGCCCGCCTGTATGGCCTCAGCGGTCACTCTCGGCCCCCTTCTTGACGCACTTCCGCCGGAGCGTAGCCGCTGGCGCTAATCTAGAACAAGTTCCAGTGTTGATCGAACACGGAGCTTTGAATCTACCGGCAGGATGCGGCGGCGTAAGGTCCGGATCAGGTGATTCGCGCCACGGCGGCACGGACCGCCCGGATACGGACTCGGCACGGACACGGGGGCACGGGGTCACATGAAAGCGCAAGCCAGAACGGCCGGCGGCGGCAACACCCACGCCATCGCCCCGACCACCCCGCCCCTGACGGAGCGTCAGGAGGCGCGGCGGCGTCGCATTCTGCACGCCAGCGCCCAGCTCGCGAGCCGCGGCGGCTTCGAGGCCGTACAAATGCGCGAGGTGGCAGAAGCGGCCGAAGTCGCCCTGGGCACCCTTTACCGCTACTTCCCCTCCAAGGTGCACCTGCTGGTCGCCACGATGCAGGACCAGCTCAGCCACATGCACGCCACCCTCCGCAAACGCCCTCCTGCCGCCAGTTCCTCGTCGGAGCGCGTGGCGGAAACCCTCATGCGCGCCTTCCGCGCCCTCCAGCGCGAACCGAACCTCGCCGACGCCATGGTCCGCGCCCTGACCTTCGCCGACCGCTCGGTCAGCCCGGAGGTCGACACCGTCTCCCGCCAGACCACCGCGATCATCCTGGACGCGATGGGCCTGGACACGGACGCCCGCCGCCCCACCCCGGAACAGCTCTCGGCGGTCCGCGTCATCGAGCACACCTGGCACTCGGCGCTGATCACCTGGCTGTCGGGGCGGGCGTCGATCGCCCAGGTCAAGATCGACATCGAGACGGTGTGCAGGCTGATCGACCTGACGGCGGAGCAGGACTGAGCCGTCGGCCCGCGGGGGGGCACACGGCCGGCCGGGGGCACGGTCACTCGTCGGCCCTGCGCGGGCGCGGTCGCTCGTCGCCCTTGCGCGGGCCCGGTCGCTCGTCGGCCCTGCGCGGGCCCGGTCAGTCCTCCGGCGGGAACACCACCTCTCCCGAGTCCTTCAACGCGATCGTGATCGCTTCGACCGGGCAGCTCTCCGCCGCCGCGAGGACGTCCTCGTTGGCGTCGCGGTCGGCCTCCGTCGGGTGGGACTGGCGGGCGGTGTCCAGGCGGAAGGCGCCGGGGGCCGTGTTGACGCACATGCCGGAGCCGATGCAGACGCCGCGGTCGACCTCGACGTGCCAGCGGTCACCCATCAGGACGCCCCCGGGCCCTCGTAACCCGCCGGGAGGTGGATCATCTTGTGCTCCAGGTACTCGCCGTAGCCCTCGGGGCCGAATTCGCGGCCCAGGCCGGAGTTCTTGTAGCCGCCGAACGGGCCCATCATGTCCATGCTGAAGGTGTTGACGGAGTAGGTCCCGGTGCGGACCCGGCGGGCGATGTCGATGCCGTGCTCGACGTCCGCCGTCCAGACGCTGCCGCTCAGGCCGTACTCGGAGTCGTTGGCGATGCGGAGCGCGTCGGCCTCGTCCTCGTACGGAATCAGGCAGATCACCGGGCCGAAGATCTCCTCTCGGGCGATGCGCATGGAGTTGTCGACATTGCCGAAGAGGGTCGGCTCGACGTACCAGCCGGCCTCCTGGGAGGCCGGGCGGCTGCCGCCCGCGAGGATCTTGGCGCCCTCCTCCTGGCCGATGCGGATGTAGTCAAGGGAGCGCTGCTGCTGGCGGCGGGCGACGAGGGGGCCGACCTCGGTGGCCGGGTCCATGGGGTCGCCGACCGTGAGGGCGCCCGCCGCGGCGGCGAAGGCCTCGGCGAACTCGTCGTAGCGGGCGCGGGGGGCCAGGATGCGGGACTGGGCCACGCAGGCCTGGCCGTTGAGCATCCAGGCGAAGGGGACGATGCCCGCGACCGCGGTCCCCAGATCGGCGTCGGGGAGGATCACGGCGGCCGACTTGCCGCCCAGTTCCAGGGTGACGCGGGTGAGGTTGCGGGAGGCGACCTCCATGACGCGTTTGCCCGCGGCGACGGAGCCGGTGAAGGACACCTTGTCGACGTCCGGATGGCCGACCAGGTACTCGCTGACCTCGCGTTCGGCGGGGACGATCGAGAGCACGCCCTCCGGAAGGCCCGCCTCCGCGCAGATCTCGCCGAGGATGTACGAGTCGAGGGGGGTCTCCGGCGAGACCTTCAGCACGACGGTGCAGCCGGCGAGCAGGGCGGGAGCGAGCTTCGCGGCGGCCGTGAACTGCGGGACGTTCCACGGGACGACGGCCGCGACGACGCCGACAGGTTCGCGGCGGATCAGGAGACTGCCCAGGACGCCGGTGCGGCTCGTCTCGAACGGGAACTCCTGCGCCACCTTGATCGCCGTGTCCCAGACCATCATCGCGGAGAGCGCCTGCATCATGACGCTCGCGGTGTACGGGGTCCCGTTCTCGGAGGAGATGACGCGGGCCAGCTCCTCGTGGCGCACGGCGATCGCGTCCTTGATGCGGGTGACGACGGCGATGCGCTCGTCGAGGGAGGTCCGGGGCCAGACACCGGAGTCGAAGGCCTTCCTGGCCGCTGCCACGGCACGGTCCACGTCCGCCTCGTTCGCGTGCGGGACGCGGCCGATGACCTGCTCGGTGTGCGGGGAGACGACTGCGAGGGAGTCCTGACCGAGCGGGTCCGTCAACGTCCCGCCCAGATAGAGCTGCTGGTACTCCACAAGTTCGGTCATGGCCGCTGCCTCCCGCAAGTCCGGTCGAGCACAGTTGTTCTGACGTCTCGTCAGCTACCTCCCTCGAACTGATACCAGTTCTAGTTCGTACGGGGAAGGGGCGCGACGCGGCTGCGGAGGAGGAGCGGGGCGCATGCCAGCAGGAAGCAGAGGCCGCCCAGGGAGAGGAAGTCGAGGTTCACGGCCATCAGGACGGTGCCGAGGATCAGCGCGGACACCATGAACAGCTTGGTGCGCGGCGGGAGGGCCGCAAGTGCGGCGAGGGCGATCAGACCGAGGAAGAAGAGCGGCGGAACGATCCCGTAGACCACGGGCTCGACGCCCGGCACGGCCTTGACCTGCTGGAAGATCTCGACCATCGCGGGGCGGTCGGCCGCCATGAAGCCGGCCGCCAGGTCGATCACCGCCTGCGCCGCGGTGGCGAGGAGCCCCAGCATCCCCACCGCGAGAGCCGCGGCGGCCGGGACGCGTCTCGCGGCGGGGGCGGCCCGGCGCAGGTGCAGCAGCACCGGGACGAAGAGCAACACCCCCGCCAGCATGGCGAGATGGCCGACGGTCCAGCCCGCACTCGGCACGCCTCGCTCGCTGAGCAGACGGATGAGACCGTACGCGGCCAAGGCCACGGGACCCGCGACGAGGGCGGTGCGGGTGAGGCGGTCCGGGGCGGGGGCTTCGTACATCGTGCGCATCGGCCGCGTCGTGTTCGTCATGCCCCGATCCTGTCCGTGTACAGCCATCCGGACCATCGGGGACGACCAGGGGGCGACCCCGAGAACAGCCCTGAGAGGACTGGGGGTTGAGGTGCTCGCGATCCCCTACGCTCGATGGAACTCGTTCTAGTTATAGTGACCGCGAGGCAAGTCCCGCACCACTTCGGACAGTTGGGGGAGCCATGACGCAGACCGGGTCCGGTACGGACGGCACGGACGGGGCGGACGAAACTGCGCCCGGGGTGCTCGACCACGGCGGCGGCGTCTGGAGCATCAAGGTCCCGATCCCCGACAACCCGCTCGGCCACACCCTCGTGCACCTGCTGGACACCGACCGGGGTCCTGTCCTCGTCGACACCGGCTGGGACGACCCCGCCTCCTGGGACACCCTCACCGCAGGACTCGCCTCCCTGGACGTACGGGTCGAGGACGTCCACGGCGTACTGATCACCCACCACCACCCTGACCACCACGGGCTCTCCGGACAGGTGCGGGACGCCTCCGGGGCGTGGATCGCGATGCACGCGGCCGACGCGGAGGTGGTCCGCCGCACCCGCAGCACCGAACCGGGCGCCTGGCTCACCTACCTGACCGCCAAACTGGCCGCCGCCGGAGCCCCCGAAGACCACCTGGCCCCGCTCGTCGCCGCCCGCGAATCGGGCCGCACGCGCACCCTCCCCGGGCTGCGGGCCGCGCTGCCCGACCGGGAGATCGCCCCCGGCGAACTGCTGCCCCTGGCCGGCCGGAAGCTGCGCGCCGTATGGACTCCGGGCCACACCCCCGGCCACGTGTGCCTGCACCTGGAGGAGCAGCACCCCGGCAACCTCCCCGGCCACGGCCGCCTCTTCTCCGGCGACCACCTGCTGCCCGGGATCACCCCGCACATCGGCCTCTACGAGGACCCCGACACCGACTCCCCCGGCGATGCTCCCCCCAGCTCTCAACTTCGTTCGAGCAGGGGGGACCCCCTTGGCGACTACCTCGCCTCCCTCGAACGCATCGCCCTCCTCGACGCCGCCGAAGTCCTCCCCGCCCACCAGTACGCCTTCGCCACCCCGCGCGCCCGCGTCGACGAACTCCTCGCCCACCACGAGGAACGCCTCACCGGCCTGCGCGCGCTCCTCGCCGTTCCCCTCACGCCCTGGCAGCTCGCGGAGCGCATGGAGTGGAACAGGCCGTGGGAGCAGATCCCGTACGGATCCAGGAACATCGCCGTCTCGGAGGCCGAGGCCCACCTGCGCCGCCTGGTGAAACTGGGGCACGCGGAGGCGGTGGCGGGCAGCGACCCGGTGACGTACACGGCGGTCTGAAAGCCGTCGCGGAACCGGTGTGCGGTGGCGGGCCGCCCGCCTGCCCCCGGGCCCGGCCCGGTACCGGTCGGTAGAATGCGGGCATGATCACCCTTCGCCGCAGCGCCGCAGCGCTCGCCGTCACCGCCGTCGTCGGCGCGGTGGCCGCCCCCGTCGCCTCCGCCGCGCCGACCCCGTCGCCCGTCGCCGTTCCGTCCGGGCTGTACGGGAAGGGGGACCCGACGTACGACGGCGTCTTCCGGCAGTCGCTGGCACTGCTCGCGCAGAAGACGGCCGGAGTGACGCCTTCCGCCAAGGCGGTGGACTGGCTGGTGGGGCAGCAGTGCGACAGCGGCGGCTTCGCGGCCTTCCGGGCCGACGCGAGCAAGGCCTGCGACGCGAAGACCATGGTCGACAGCAACGCGACCTCCGCAGCCGTGCAGGCACTGAGCGCGCTGGGCGGGCAGGACGCGGCTGTGAAGAAGGCCGTCGGCTGGCTGAAGTCCGTACAGAACAAGGACGGCGGGTGGGCGTACGCACCGGGGACGCCGTCCGACTCGAACTCCACGTCGATCGTCGTGGGCGCGCTGGCCGCCGCGGGCGAGAAGCCCGCGGACGTGAAGGGCAAGGACGGGAAGTCGCCGCTCACGGCGCTGCTCTCCTTCCAGGTCAACTGTGACGGGAAGCCCGAGAACCAGGGCTCCTTCGCCTTCCAGCCCGACAAGTCCGGCAAGCTCTTCCCGAACGCCGACGCGACCGCCGCCGTGGTGACCGCCTCCCTCGGCAAGGGCCTGGTCGTCGACGCCCCGAAGGCGAACAAGGCGATCGACGCCGCCCCGGGCTGCAAGGAGGGCATCGCCGCCCCGGAGATCGCCGCTTCGGCGGGCTCCGACTACCTCTCCCGGCTGCTGGACAAGACCGGCTCGCACCTGATGTCCGCGATGCCGGGCGCCGAGTCCCAGCCCGACTTCGGCAACACCGCCGACGCCGTCGTGGCGCTCGCCGCCGACGGGCACAAGGACGCCGCCGCCAAGTCCGCCGACTGGCTGGCGAAGAACTCCGCCGCCTGGGCGAAGACGACAGGCCCCGCCGCGTACGCCCAGCTGGTCCTCGCCGCGCACGCCACCGGCATGGACCCGCGCTCCTTCGGCGGCGCCGACCTCGTGTCGCAGCTGAACGCGACCGGCCCCGCGCCCGAGGCGAAGAAGGACGCGACCGATGCCGAGGAGTCCGCGAAGAAGGACGAGGGCGGCTCGTCCGCGACCTGGTGGATCGTCGGCGTCGCGTTCGTGGCGAGCATGGGCGCGGGCATCCTGATCAGCGGGCGCAACAAGAAGAACCGGCAGCTGTGAGTCCCCGGACGAAGCCCGGCGGACGGCGGACGGGGCTCGATGGGAAGCGGTCGGGGCTCAGCGAGCGCCGTCCGACGAGGCTCGGTGCGCTGCTGGTGACGGTGACGGCCGCACTGTTCGCCCTGGCGCCGACCGCGCAGGCAGCACCGACTGCGCAGGCCGCGACGGCTGCTCAGGCCGTGCAGGCCGCCGACGCCTCCTCCGTCTCCGACGCCTCCTCCTCCGGGTACCGCTACTGGTCGTTCTGGGAGCGCGACGGCTCCCAGTGGTCGTACGCGACCCAGGGCGCGTCCACCACCCACCCGGCTGACGGTGCCGTGCAGGGATTCCGGTTCGCCGTGAGCCAGGACTCGAAGGACGCGGCCAAGCCGCGCGGGAACGCCGACTTCGGTGCCGCCTGCGCGAAGACCCCCGCCAAGGAAGGCACCAAGCGGATCGCTCTCGTCCTCGACTTCGGCACGGCCGCCGATGCCCCCGCCGGTGAGCAGCCGCCCGCGCCCCGCACCGTATGTGCGCAGGTCGAGACGGATGCGACGACTGCCGAGGCGCTCGCGGACGTGGCGAAGCCGCTGCGGTACAACAACGCGGCGCTGCTGTGCGCGATCGCCGGTTACCCGAAGGCCGGATGCGCGGAGCAGGTGTCGGGCAAGTCCTCGGCCGCGGCTTCGCCCTCGGCCGCTGCTTCCGATTCCGGTTCCGCCGCGGGCCAGGGCGAGAGCGACGGCGGTCCGTCCGCCGGGCTGATCGTCGGGTTCGCGGCCGTCCTGCTGCTCGGCGGGGCCGCCGTGTGGCAGGCACGCCGCCGCCGGGGATGAGCACAGTCGTTTCGGGTCTGCGCGCCCCCGCCGCGGGCCGCAGCAACGCGCTGCACGCCGGGGCCTGGTGGCTGTGGGCGCTCGGTCTTGCCACCGCCGCGTCCCGGACCACCAATCCGCTGCTGCTCGCTCTGCTGGTCGGGGTCGCCGGATACGTGGTCGCCGCACGCCGCACCGACGCGCCGTGGGCGCGGTCGTACGGGGCGTTCGTCAAGCTCGGGCTGATGGTGCTGGTGATCCGGCTGGTGTTCTCGGTGTTCCTGGGATCGCCCATTCCGGGGCAGCACGTGCTGTTCGCGCTGCCCGAGGTGCCGCTGCCCGACTGGGCGAAGGGCGTGCGGCTCGGCGGGAAGGTGACCGCCGAGCAGCTGGTCTTCGCGCTGTACGACGGGCTGAAGCTGGCCACCCTGCTGATCTGCGTGGGCGCCGCGAACGCGCTCGCCAACCCGGCGCGGCTGCTGAAGTCCCTGCCCGGTGCGCTCTACGAGGCGGGGGTGGCCGTGGTCGTCGCGATGACCTTCGCGCCGAACATGGTCTCCGACGTCGTCCGACTGCGGACCGCCCGGCGGCTGCGCGGCCGGCCCACCGGCGGCGTGAAGGCAGTGCTCCAGATCGGCCTTCCGGTACTGGAGGGCGCGCTGGAGCGGTCCGTGGCACTGGCCGCCTCGATGGACGCCCGGGGGTACGGGCGGACCGCCCAGGTGCCGCCCGCCGTACGGCACTTGACGACCGCGCTCACCCTGGGCGGACTGCTCGGTGTGTGCGCCGGGACGTACGGACTGCTCGCTGCCGAGGGCGCCGGTTACGGGCTGCCGGTGCTGCTGATCGGGCTCGTCGCCGCCATGGCCGGGCTCCGGCTCGGCGGCCGGCGCAGCGTGCGCACCCGGTACCGGCCGGACCGGTGGGGGGTGCGGGCCTGGCTGGTCGCCGGGTCGGGGGCGGCCGTGGCGGGGCTGATGATCTGGGCCGCTTCGTACGATCCCGGGGCCCTGCACCCGGGGGTGCTGCCGCTGGTGGCGCCCGAGTTCCCGGTGTGGCCCGCGCTGTCGGTGCTGGTCGGACTACTGCCCGCGTTCGTGGCCCCCGTGCCCGCGGCGCCGACCGCTTCGAAAGAAGCCACTGCTTCGAGAGAGAACGTGAAGTGATCCGGTTCGAGAACGTCTCCGTCCGGTACGACGGCGCCGACGCCCCCGCGCTCCAGGGCGTCGACCTCACCGTCCCCGAAGGGGAGCTGGTGCTGCTCGTCGGCCCGTCCGGAGTCGGCAAGTCGACACTGCTCGGTGCGGTGTCCGGTCTGGTGCCGCACTTCACCGGGGGCACGCTGACCGGCCGGGTCACCGTCGACGGCCGCGACACCCGCACCCACAAGCCGCGCGAACTCGCGGACCTGGTCGGCACGGTCGGCCAGGACCCCCTCTCCCACTTCGTCACCGACACCGTCGAGGACGAGCTGGCGTACGGCATGGAGTCACTGGGCGTCGCCCCCGACGTGATGCGGCGGCGCGTCGAGGAGACCCTCGACCTGCTCGGCCTCGCCGACCTGCGGGACCGCCCGATCGCCACTCTCTCCGGCGGCCAGCAGCAGCGCGTCGCCATCGGATCCGTCCTCACCACCCATCCCAAGGTCCTCGTCCTCGACGAGCCGACGTCCGCCCTGGACCCGGCAGCCGCCGAGGAGGTCCTGGCGGTGCTCCAGCGGCTCGTCCACGACCTGGGCACGACCGTGCTGATGGCCGAGCACCGCCTGGAGCGGGTCGTGCAGTACGCCGACCAGGTCGTCCTGCTGCCCGGTCCCTCTCTCGCCCCGGTGATGGGCGAGAGCACGGAGATCATGGCGGTGTCCCCCGTCTTCCCGCCCGTGGTGGGTCTGGGGCGGCTGGCCGGCTGGTCGCCGCTGCCGCTGTCCGTACGGGACGCCCGGCGCAAGGCTGTCGCACTGCGGGCCGAGCTGGCGGACCGTACGCCTGCCGCTGTCGTCCCCGCGCCCGACGCACCGCCCGTCGCCGAGACGGCCGGGCTCTCGCTGCGCCGGGGCCGCGTCGAGGCCCTGCGGAACGTGACCCTGTCCGTGCGCCCCGGGGAGACGGTGGCCCTCATGGGGCGCAACGGGGCAGGGAAATCAACCCTGTTGAACACCCTGGTCGGCATGCACGGGCCGTCGTCGGGCCGGGTCCTGGTCGGCGGCCGTGTTCCCGCGAAGACCTCGCCGCGCGAGATGGTGCGGCGGGTGGGCCTCGTACCGCAGGAACCGCGCGACCTGCTGTACGCGGACACGGTCTCCGCCGAGTGCGCCGCCGCCGACCACGACGCGGGCGCGGAACCCGGCACCTGCCGGGCGCTGGTGAGCGCGCTGCTGCCGGACGTCCCCGACTCCACCCACCCGCGCGACCTGTCGGAGGGACAGCGCCTCGCGCTCGCCCTCGCCCTCGTACTGACCGGGAAGCCTCCTCTCCTGCTGCTCGACGAGCCGACGCGCGGTCTGGACTACGCGGCGAAGGCCCGGCTGGTCAAGATCCTGCGCGGGCTGACGGCGGACGGTCACGCCCTGGTGCTGGCCACCCACGACGTGGAGCTGGCCGCCGAACTGGCACACCGGGTGGTGATCCTCGCGGACGGAGAGGTCGTCGCGGACGGCCCGACCCCGGAAGTGGTGGTCTCCTCTCCCTCCTTCGCACCGCAGGTGGCGAAGGTCCTCGCCCCGCAGGAGTGGCTGACCGTGTCCCAGGTGGCACACGCACTGGGCCGGGACCTTCCGGGTCGGGATGCGCAGGGCCCCGATACACCGGGTCGGGATGCGCAGGGCCCGGACGCACCGGGTCGGGATGCCCAGGGCCCGGACGCACCGGAGGGCGCGCGGTGAGCGCCGTCCGGCCTGTGCGGCTCGGGCCCCGGTCCGTCGCCGCGCTCGTACTGGTCAGCCTGGTCGGGGTGATCGCCTTCGGGTGGCCGCTGCTCGCCGACTCGGCGGCCGGGCTCGCGCACTCCAAGGACGCGCCGTGGCTGTTCGCCGCACTGCTGCCGCTGCTGGTCGCGGTGGTGGTGGCGACGATCTCCGACTCGGGTCTCGACGCGAAGGCCGTCGCGATGCTGGGGGTGCTCGCCGCCGTGGGTGCGGCGCTGCGCCCGCTCGGGGCGGGGACGGCCGGACTGGAGCCGATGTTCTTCCTGATGGTGCTGAGCGGTCGGGTGCTGGGGCCCGGCTTCGGTTTCGTCCTCGGGTCGGTCACGATCTTCGCCTCCGCTCTGCTCACCGGTGGGGTGGGGCCGTGGATGCCCTTCCAGATGCTCGCCATGGGCTGGTTCACGATGGGTGCGGGGCTGCTGCCCGGCTGGGAGCGGCTGCGCGGGCGGGGCGAGCTGGTGCTGCTCGCCCTGTACGGGGCGGCTGCCGCCTTCTTCTACGGCACGGTCATGAACCTCCAGGGCTGGACGTACATCGGAGGCCTGTCCACCGGTGTCTCCTTCGTACCGGGCGACCCGCTGCACGAGAACCTGGTCCGCTTCCTCGCGTACTGTCTGGCCACCTCGGTGGGCTGGGACCTGGGCCGGGCGGTCCTCACGGTCGTCCTGACACTGACGGTCGGCCCGGCCCTGCTGAAGGCACTGCGCCGGGCGACCAGGCGGGCCGCCTTCGAAGCACCGGTCGTCTTCGAGGCACCGCTCGCCACCGAGGTGCCGCCCAAGCCGTAGCCGGCCGATTCCGCTCCGTACTCAACAGGGTCCCGGTGGTGTGAAGCGAGCCATAGGACTTTGGTCCTTCACTATCCCGGGTAGTGGACCGCCCGACCCCTCACCGACCCCTTCCTCACCCCTTCTGAGCTGGGGTGTTCCTCCGGGTGCGAAGTCGGGCCGTTCTGCCCACGCTGCCGCTTCCACTAGTAAGAGGGGTGTTTGCGGGGCCGGGCCACGGCTGCTTCATTGGTGGAGTCGCAGGGCGCCGGACGGTTCCGCTTTCCGCCGGGGCGCCCCTCCCCCAAGCTTCGGGCTTCGGGTGCGGCAGTCCCGTCCCCGACGTTAGGCCCCCTTCGTGTCGTTCGCTTTCATCAGCCGTTTCACCGCTCGCCAGAAGACCGTCGTCGTCGGCGCCACCGCCCTGCTGGGTGCTGCGGGTGCCGTTTTCGGAGCTTCTTCCCCGGCAGCGGCGGCCCCCTCGTCCGCCAAGGACGTGGCCCGGCAGATGATGCCCGCGGCCCAGTACCAGTGCTTCAGCAACATCGTGTCGCAGGAGTCGGGCTGGAACCACCACGCCACCAACACCTCCTCCGGTGCGTACGGCCTGGTCCAGGCACTCCCCGCGTCGAAGATGTCCTCGGCAGGCGCGGACTGGAAGGAAAACCCGAAGACCCAGATCAAGTGGGGTCTGGACTACATGAACGACCGCTACGGCAGCCCGTGTGGCGCGTGGGACTTCTGGCAGCAGAACCACTGGTACTAGTCCTTACCGAGAACCAAGCCCTACCGGTCCAGTGCCACGAACCACCGCGCCGTCTGCGGTA
The DNA here is from genome assembly GCF_053610825.1 of Streptomyces sp. NPDC054863. Classification (NCBI taxonomy): domain Bacteria; kingdom Bacillati; phylum Actinomycetota; class Actinomycetes; order Kitasatosporales; family Streptomycetaceae; genus Streptomyces; species Streptomyces sp. NPDC054863. Next base: position 45,279 of record NZ_JBSGZD010000010.1, read on the forward strand.
CGGACTTCTTGAAGGCCCCGAAGTGGTCGACCTTTCCCTGGTCGACCACCGGGGCCTTCACCCCGTTTCCTGCCAGGTCGGCGGCACAGGTGCGCGCGTTGCCGATCGGGACGTCGGTGTCGCCGGACGAGGTGTACAGCCGCACCGGCACCCTGGGCTTCCAGTCGCAGGTGCCGTCGTTGGCCTCGATCGCCTTGAGGAGTGCGCCACCGGGGTGGCGCATCTGCTCGTAGAAGTCGGGGGTGAGGAGCTCCTTCAGCGTGCCGGGGAGGTTCTTGGCGACGTCCTCCTCGGTGTGCCGGGTGTCGAAGAGCTCCTCGACGACCTTGGCGTAGGGCTGGCGGAAGACCTCGGCGGGATCCTTGTAGAGGGGGTGGATCCGGTTCTGGGCGGTGAGGAAGTACGAGGTGTAGAAGAGGCCGCTCATCGGGTTGACCCGGCCGTCGTACAGCGCCGGTATCTCCGTGCCGCCCAGGTCGTACGGTCCGGCGACGGGGGCGAGGGCCTTCAGCCGGAAGTGCCGGTCCCCGCCGGTGCTGCCCGTGCCCCGGGCCAGCTCGCGGCCGAGCGCCATCGCGACCTGGCCGCCCTGTGAGAAGCCGGTGGCGTAGACGTCGCCGCTCAGCGGTCGGCCGAGCTGCTTCGCGGCCTGACGGGAGGCGCGCAGCATGTCGACCGTGGCGGTGACGGCGGACTTGGTGTCCATGTACGGGTGCGGGCCGGGCCCCTTGCCGAGCCCGAGGTAGTCGGGGGCCGCGACCGCCCGGCCCGTACTCGCGTACAGGTAGGGCGAGAGGCGGCCGAAGTCGTCGCCCACCGACGGGGCGTAGTCGCGGTGGACCATGGTGCCGTGCGTGTCGGAGACGACCGGCAGCCGGCGGTCGCCGCCCTTGGGCAGCCCCCTGGGCAGCACGAACAGTCCGGTGGCCGTGGTCGGGGCGCCCTGCGGCGTCACCGTCCGGTACGTCAGCCGGTACGCGGCGAGGCCGTACCGCACCAGCCGCGCGTCCGCCTCGACGCCTCTCTTGGTGACGAACGCGGCGACCTCGCCCCGGTCCAGCTCTCCGAGCGGAGTGACGGAGAGCAGTGCACCCCGATCGGCGTGCTTGCCGGCGGATGCCGTGGCGGTGGATGCCGTGGTGACGGGTGCCGTGGTGGCGGGTGCCGTGGCCGCCAGCGCCGGAGCTGCTGCGAGCCCGGCGAGAGCAACGACGGTGACCAGTGCGGTGGTTACAGTGCGTGTCTGCTTCATGTCTCGACAGTAGGTACACCGCTGATCCACCACCATGCGGCTGGCCGCACTGTTGAGGTGCGCTCAACACCACCCCCAAACTGCGGCATACCGCACAGCGCCCCGTAACCGCGCACGCCCCCGCACGCGCCCTCACAGCCGCTGAATGATCGTCCCCGTCGCCAGCGCCCCGCCCGCGCACATCGTGATCAGCGCGAACTCCTTGTCCCTGCGCTCCAGTTCGTGCAGCGCCGTGGTGATCAGCCGGGCCCCTGTCGCGCCCACGGGGTGGCCGAGCGCGATGGCGCCGCCGTTCACATTGACCTTCTCCAGGTCCTGCTCGAAGACCTGTCCCCAGCTCAGCACCACGGACGCGAAAGCCTCGTTGATCTCGACGAGGTCGATGTCCTTGAGGGACATGCCCGCCTTGCCGAGCACCGCCCGCGTCGCGTCGATCGGCCCGTCCAGGTGGTAGTGCGGGTCGGATCCGACCAGCGCCTGTGCGACGATCCGCGCCCGCGCCTTGAGCTTGAGCGCCCGCGCCATCCGCTTCGACGCCCACATGACGGCGGACGCGCCGTCGGATATCTGCGAGGAGTTGCCCGCGGTGTGCACGGCCGTGGGCATCACCGGCTTCAGCACGCCCAAGGCCTCCATCGACGTGTCCCGCAGCCCCTCGTCGCGGTCGACGAGCCGCCACATGCCCTGCCCCGCGGCCTGCTCCTCCTCGTTCGTCGGCACCTGCACGGCGAACGTCTCCCGCTTGAAGCGCTCCTCCGCCCAGGCGGTCGCCGCCCGCTCCTGCGACAGCAGGCCCAGCGAGTCGACCCGTTCACGGGTCAGCCCCCGGTGCCTGGCGATCCGCTCGGCCGCCTCGAACTGGTTGGGCAGATCCACGTTCCACTCGTCCGGGAACGGCTTGCCGGGACCGTGCTTGGAGCCGCTGCCCAGCGGCACCCGGCTCATCGCCTCGACCCCGCAGCCGATGCCGATGTCGATGACTCCGGCCGCAATCATGTTCGCGACCATGTGGTTGGCCTGCTGCGAGGAGCCGCACTGACAGTCGACGGTGGTCGCCGCCGTCTCGTACGGAAGCCCCATCGCCAGCCATGCGTTGCGCACCGGGTTCATCGACTGCTCGCCGGCGTGCGTGACGGTGCCGCCGACGACCTGCTCGACGCAGTCGGCGGGGATGGCGGTGCGGCCGAGCAGCTCCCGGTAGGTCTCACCGAGCAGATAGGCGGGGTGCAGGTTGGCGAGCGCGCCCCCGCGTTTGCCGATGGGGGTGCGTACGGCTTCGACGATGACGGGTTCCGCGGCCATGAGCTCGTCCTCTTCTCACCAGAATTAGTACGCGTTCTAGTTCTCTGGTCAGTCTCGTGAAGAACGGCCCGAGTGCGCAAGGGTCTTGCCACTTGTAGAACTCGTTACTACCTTGCGGTCAACTTCTGATGGGTCGTCAGACAAGTCTCAGTGACAGGGAGTCGCCGATGTCCTGCCCCGTCCTCCCCGAAGGGTTCGACTTCACCGATCCCGACGTCCTCCAAGCCGGCGTGCCCCTCCCCGAGTTCGCGGCGATGCGGCAGACCGCGCCCGTCTGGTGGTGCGCGCAGACGCCCGGAATCTCCGGGTTCGACGACGCCGGCTACTGGGTGGTGACGCGGCACGAGGACGTCAAGTACGTCTCCACGCACCCCGAGCTGTTCTCCTCGAACACCAACACCGCCGTGATCCGCTTCAACGAGTCGATCAGCCGCGACCAGATCGAGGTCCAGAAGCTGATCATGCTGAACATGGACCCGCCGGAGCACACCCGGGTCCGCCAGATCGTGCAGCGCGGCTTCACCCCGCGCGCCATCCGCTCCCTGGAGGGCGCGCTGCGCGACCGGGCGGGAAAGATCGTCGAGGCCGCGGTGGCGGAGGCCCAGAAGGGCGACGGCACCTTCGACTTCGTCACGAACATCGCCGTGGAGCTCCCCCTGCAGGCGATCGCCGAGCTCATCGGCGTACCGCAGGAGGACCGCAGCAAGATCTTCGACTGGTCCAACAAGATGGCGGCGTACGACGACCCCGAGTACGCGATCACCGAAGAGGTCGGCGCCGAGGCGGCCATGGAGATCGTGTCGTACGCGATGAACCTGGCGGCGGCCCGCAAGGAGTGCCCGGCCAAGGACATCGTGTCGCAGCTGGTGGCGGCGGAGGGCGACGGGAACCTGGCCTCCGACGAGTTCGGCTTCTTCGTGATCCTGCTGGCCGTGGCCGGCAACGAGACCACTCGCAACGCCATCAGCCACGGCATGCACGCCTTCCTCACCCACCCCGAGGAGTGGGAGCTCTACAAGAGGGAGCGCCCGGAGACGACCGCCGAGGAGATCGTGCGCTGGGCGTCGCCGATCGTGTCCTTCCAGCGGACCGCGACGCAGGACCTGGAGCTGGGCGGGCAGCCGATCAAGGAGGGCGACCGGGTCGGGATGTTCTACTCCTCCGCCAACTACGACCCGGAGGTCTTCGAGGAGCCGGAGAAGTTCGACATCACCCGCGACCCGAATCCGCACCTGGGCTTCGGCGGCGGAGGTCCGCACTTCTGCCTCGGCAAGTCCCTCGCGGTCCTGGAGATCAACCTGATCTTCAACGCCCTCGCGGACGCGCTCCCCGACCTGCACCTGGCGGGCGACCCGCGACGGCTGCGCTCGGCCTGGCTGAACGGAATCAAGGAGCTCCGGGTCAGGGCCTCCTGACTCCAGGAGCTCTGCGGTTTCACGCATTCCATGGGACATGGATCACATCAAGGTGGGTGATTTGGGACCTGCGGAAGCGCCGTTTGCCCAGGTGGGAGGAGGTTCAGGCGCCATCGGGTGATCATGAATGCACTGAGTGCAAAGGGCAACTAAATGCTTATGGTCTGATTTGGGTCGCCTCGCCACGTGGGGCGACCCCTGTCTTTCCCCCTCAGCTGTTGCCCGGGGGCGGACCGCTGTCCACCTTCCCCCACCCAGAAAGTGCAGGCGAGAGAATCCGTGCCGGCGCCCACCTCCGCCGCCCCCCGGTCAGCGCCCCTGACCAAAGCCGCTGACACTCCCGTCACCGTCACCGATCCGGCCATGGTCAAGCGGGCCGTGAAGGCGGCTGCCCTCGGCAACGCCATGGAATGGTTCGACTTCGGCGTCTACAGCTACATCGCGGTCACCCTCGGAAAGGTCTTCTTCCCGGGCGGCAACGCCACCGCGCAGCTGCTGTCGACGTTCGGCGCGTTCGCCGCGGCGTTCCTGGTGCGGCCCGTCGGCGGCATGGTCTTCGGCCCGCTCGGCGACCGGGTCGGCCGCCAGAAGGTCCTCGCCCTCACCATGATCATGATGGCGTCCGGCACCTTCGCCATCGGCCTGATCCCGTCCTTCGACTCGATCGGCCTGTGGGCCCCGGCGCTGCTCTTCGCGGCCCGCCTGGTGCAGGGCTTCTCGACGGGCGGTGAGTACGGCGGCGCCTCGACCTTCATCGCCGAGTACGCCCCGGACAAGAAGCGCGGCTTCCTGGGCAGCTGGCTGGAGTTCGGCACGCTCGCCGGTTACATCGGCGGCGCCGGTCTGGTCACCCTGCTGACGGCGCTGCTGAGCTCCGACGACCTGATCTCCTGGGGCTGGCGCATCCCGTTCCTGATCGCGGGCCCGATGGGCATCGTCGGCCTCTACCTGCGGCTCCGGCTGGAGGAGACCCCGGCGTTCGCGGCGCTGGAGAAGGAGGCGAGCGCCAAGCAGCAGGAGCGGAAGAAGGTCTCCCTCAAGGAGACGGTGGTCGGCCAGTGGCGGGCGATGCTCCTGTGCGTCGGCCTGGTGCTCGTCTTCAACGTCACCGACTACATGCTGCTGTCGTACATGCCGACGTACCTGACCGAGCAGCTGAAGTACGACGCCACGCACGGCCTGCTCGTCATCCTGTGCGTGATGGCGCTGATGATGTGCGTCCAGCCCTTCGCGGGCCGCCTGAACGACCGCGTCGGCCACCGCCCGGTGATCGCCGCCGGCTGTGTCGGCTTCCTGGTGCTGTCCATTCCTGCGCTGCTGCTGATCCGCCAGGGCAGCCTGCTCGCGATCGGTCTGGGCACGGCGGCACTGGGTCTGCTGCTGGTCTGCTTCACGTCGTCGATGCCGTCCACGCTGCCCGCGCTGTTCCCGACCAAGGTGCGCTACGGCTCGCTGTCGATCGGCTTCAACATCTCGGTGTCGATCTTCGGCGGTACGACACCGCTGGTCGTCACGGCGCTCATCGGCGCGACCGGCGACCTCTTGATGCCCGCGTACTACATGATGGCCGCGGCCGTCGTCGGCGGCATCGCGGTGTTCTTCATGACGGAGAGCGCCCGCCGCCCGCTGCCCGGCTCCCCGCCGTCCGTCGAGACGGAGGCCGAGGCCGACGCACTGCGCGCCGCCGCGTAACCCTCTGTCAGGTGCGCCTACGCGCCGACCCGGTGGTAACTGCTACCGTCCTTCGTACGGGACAGGAAGCCGCCCTCGACGAGATAGCGGCGCAGCGCCGAACAGTCCTCGTGCACCGTCCTGATCGCGTCGTTGACCTCGCGCTCGGTGTAGTCGCGGCCGGAGACGAAGAGGGTCCCGGCCAGATGCGCGAGCAACTGCGCGCGGCGGGCGGGCTTGCGCGGTACGGACGTGAGCCGCCCGTCGGAGAAGAACGCCTCGACACCTTGACCCGCCACGGATGACTCCCCGCCTCTGCTTCGACGATGAACACGTACCACGAAGAACACGTACGACAACGAACACGAGGTTCCGTTCTAGCTGGTGGGGGCGCCCTCCTGCCACGCAATAAACAGCGGGACCTCCCCGCTCGCGTCGAGCACGACGATCCCGAAGGGGCGCTCGAAGCGGATCGTCTCGGTACGCCGCGGAGGCGGTGCGGCGCCGGCCGCCATCGGCACCACGGTCACCGCGGCGGCCTCCACCCCCTCCTCGGCGACCTTGATGACGGCTTCCTGCACCACCCGTGAGACGGCGAGGGGCTCCGGGGACATCCCGGAGAAGTCTGCGGCTGCCGTGACCGCCCGGCGGATGCCCAAAGCGGCCAGTCCGCCGGTCACTTCGACGGTCGTACGGAGCGAGAGCCGCGGCAGCTCGATCGCCACGAGGTCGGTGTCGAGCGGCGCCCGGTCCGTCGGCCCGGCCCACCCGGCGGGCAGGACGTCCCGGGGTCCTGCCCCCTCCGCCCCCAGCAGGAACCGCACCCTGGCCGGGGCGCCGCCCTGCTCCACACGGCAGCGCAGCTCCACCACCCTGCTCGGGCCGACCGTCCAGGCGTCCGCGAGCGGAACCCCCTTGCGCATGGTCGGCACCCGGTGACGTATCCCCGCGGCATCGGTGAAGTCCCGCTCCAGCGTCGCCCGGGGCTCGAAGGGGGACTCCCAACGGGCCTTCAGCGCAAGGGCGTTGACGACGGCGAGCAGGACGTCGTCCCCCAGCCGCACGGGCAGCCGCTCGACCAGGCCCCCCGTCACGGCCCGCACCCAGTCGTCGATCTCCGCCGGATCGAGCCGCCCCACCGCCACCCCGGGCAGCGCCTCCTGGAACTCGCGGTGCACCGGCACCCTGCTCCACACACAGGTCGCCACCCCGAGCGCGTCGGTGCCGCCGAGCACACGGCCCGCCTCCTCCACCGCCTTCGCCGCGTCCTGCCCCGCGCACCCCAGCAACTGCCGCAGCTCGTCGGCGGTCTCGCCCTTCGCCCCTGCCGCCACCACTGCCAGCGCCAGCCACAGCCCGGCCGGCGACCGCACGAAGCTCCCGTCCCCCTTCCCCGCCCCGGTCCCGTCCCCGTCCAGCCCGAGCCACCGCTCGGCGAACCGCCTGATCTCCGCCCCGTCCCGCACGGCCGTCCCCCCGTCTCTCCCACTCTCCGCACCCAAGATCCCCGGACCAACGACACTACCGACGCCCACTGACAACGGGACCTGGACGGGCTCACGCCCACCGCCCCTGCCCCATTCGGGGCCGTTGTGAAGCCTCAGGGGCGAAGCCCCGACCACCTGCCCGGGGAGCCGGGATGGGCAGGGGGCGGGGCAGCTTGCTGGGCTAGTGCGTCCGTGGCCGGATGGGGGCGCGGGTCGTCGGGTTGCGCAACGACCACAAGCCCCGGCAGGCGGGCAGCCTCAGCCCGAAGTGGGTCCCACACTCGGCACACCACGGCAACCCGCTGCCCGGGTCCGTGAGGCACTCAGCGGCGCAGCGCGGGCACTTCTCCATCGGGCCTTCTCTCAGATGCTCAGGTCGAACTCTCCGGCCTTGATAGCATCCGCGAGCGTGACCCACTGTTCCGGCGTCATCGTGACGACGGTGTCCGGCCGCTCGCTGTCCCTCAGCGCCACGACGCCGGGAACGTTGGTCGCCACCTGGGGGCAGTTGTCAACCCGAGCGTCACGGCAGGCTGCCGCAGCGGAGAACTCGAATTCCGGTACCGAGGTCATGATGCCAATCCCTTCGCTGTACGGGCGGGGATTCGGTCCCCGTACCGTCGTACAACCCGCCCCGGTCACTCGACCTGTCCTAGGGATCTGACCAACCAGGGCGGGGGCTTGGGCCCGTTCCGGCGGATCTCTCGGTGTCTGGCGGTCCCGTCCGCCGGAACAGGGGCTAGAGGGTCGGGTCAGCGAGCAATGCGCCCAACACGAATCCGATGGAGCAGGAGATCAGGAAGAACAGCAACGGCCCCACGTACGCAGCGATGGCGTTTCGTAAGCCCCTCATCTCGTGTCCCGGGGCCACATGCCCTTACTGCCGTTCTGGCACCCGGGGCAGGCAACCTCGCCGTTCTCGTTCCGGCAGTGCCCGCAACCACCGAACCCGGCGCACTCGGGACACCACACGCGGCCCTTGCCGATGCACAGCCCGCAGAAGGACGTGGGCTTCACGGGCGCGGGTTCGATTCTCGCGGTCACGTGAGCCTCCTACTCCGCTTGTTGACCTCTGCCAGCTTTGCGCTCAGGTCCGCAGCGGTAGGTGAACTCGCGACCTGCGTACGGGAGTTGAAGTCTGGGCAACGCGTGCTCCCGCACTCGCAACGGGGCCACGTGAGAACGGAGGACGGCGGGAGGTCTGCGCCGTCTGCCGACTCAGGCGTAAACCGCCAGAACGTGCCTTCCACCGTCGGGGGAATCCCCGTTTCCCTGGGTTCTTGCACTGGCTTGCTGATCAACTCCCACAGCCTCCCTGCCCGGAATCGGACCCTCTGTGTACGCATCCAGCGAAGGGCCACAGCTTGATCAACACCACCGCAGAAAGGCCGCACTTGCGCCTCATCTGGGCCTCAGATCGGCCGCGCTGGCTAGGCTGACTTGGGCGAACGGAATCCGGAGGGAGAGGGGCCAACTATGACCACCAGGCGGCGTAAGCTCGCGGAACGGCGTAGGGCGTGCGGGTTCAATCAAGAACGGTTCGCGGAAGCGGCCGGGGTGGACCGCTCAACCGTCCAGCGCTGGGAGAGCGGGGAAACCGGCCCTCAGCCGTGGCAGCGCCCCAAGATCGCTAAAGTGCTGCGAGTTACGGCGTCCGAACTCGATCTACTTCTTACTCCAGATGCCTTCGTGCCCGCACTGCCGTCTAGCCCGTGGCTCGCTGTTCCAACACCGACCACTGACGACGAATTCGAGGCGCTGGAACTAGCCCGCCGCGTGGGGGCAAGCGACGTCGGAACAGGCACCCTCGAAAGGCTTGAACACGCCTTCGATGAACTGGCCATGAAATACCCGGTGTCTCCGCCGCAAGACCTCTTGGAACGTGTGCGAAGGAATTCCTCCTACGTCGCACATCTCATGAATGCGCGCATGACACTCGGCGAACAGCGCCGGCTGTTTGTCGTTGGCGGATGGTTCCAGCTCCTCGGCGCAACACTGCACATCGACCTACACCAGGACGACGCAGCAACCGCCCGATTGCAGACGGCCGCAACACTCGCCCAGCACGCCGACCACCCGGAGATCCAAGCGTGGTGTTATGAAACGGACGCTTGGCGCGTTCTCACAGAGGGCGATTACGACCGCGCATTGGAGCTGTCCCTAGTCGCACAACAGCTCGCACCTGGCGGTAGCTCTGTGGCCATCCAGTCGATGGCTCAGGAAGGGCGAGCACGAGCACGCCTAGGGGATGCGAAGGGGACCTATGCAGCTATCGACAGGGTCCAACTCATGTCGAATTCACTCGTTCCCCGAAAGGGGCGGGAGCATCACTACGAGTACGACACTGGGAAAACCCTCTCGTACACAGCGACGACGCTGGCATGGATCGGTGACCCTTCCGCCGAAATACACGCGCGGGAAGTGATCGCCAAACTGTCGCCCGCTGACGACGTCGAGAAGTGGCCGCGTCGTGTCGCGTCCGCGAACATCGACTTGGCCTTGGCGCTGGTGGGCGGTGACCGATTGGATGAAGCGTGCAATGCAGCTCAGCGGGCGATCCTCTCCGGGCGGGTGGTGCCCTCGAATCACTGGCGCGCGCTGGAAGTAGTGACGGCAGTTGAGGCACGGCAGTTGCCGGAAGCCTCCGACCTGCGAGAGGCATACCAAGGCCTGAAGGCGATCGAGCGGGGCAACTGAGTTTGGGCGGCCCCATAAGCCCGTGCACAGCGAGAGCGGCCACGACGCCCCGGTCCCCCAGCGCACCGTTGCAAAGCCCCTCCCCCTAACAGAAATGCCAAAAGCCCCCGTCCCGCCGCCCCGGAGGGTGACGAGCACGGGGGCTCTGTGGTGCGGGTTAGCCGTTGAGGACGTTGGTCAGGCGTGCGGCTGCCTTGCCGCTGAACAGTGCGATGCCGCAGTAGAAGTCAATGCGGGTGCGGAAGACGGGCTTGTCGTGGGCTTCACCCAAGTCGGTCGTCTGGACACCGCCGTTGGTGAGGCCGGACACTCCGGCGTCGGCTTCGGTGGTCCCGAACCGCACGGCGTAGATGTCTCCGGTTTCCTTGCCGCCCGTTCCTGCGGTGAGGGGCAGTACGTCGGTGCCGTCCAAGCGCTGCCCCGCGTCCAGCAGCGGGATGCCGTTCCACATCAGGGCGCGCTTGCCGGCGATCTCGTTCACCATGAGTTCGCCTCCGCCGAGCCGCCGGATCCCGGACACAATCTTGGCGCGGATCGCCGCGTTCATGTACAGCGCGCCGTTCGTGCCGCTGAGCCCGCGTACCTGGTTGGCGAGTGCGTCGAGGGTGTCGAAGAAGTCGTGGCCTCCGGCGACCGGTCCGACCCCCTTGGCATCGAATACCTGCCGCCCGATCAGCCGCTTTCGCAGACCGTCGAACCCCTTCGGGTCCACCATGACGTCCCCGTTGAAGAACTGGTCCGCGAAGTGGATGGACGCGGCCTTGACCTTCATGGCGGTCTGCACGGCGCGCTGGTCGTTGATGTTGCCCCGGGTCTGGACGATGAACTTGTCCAGGTCGGCGTCACCACCGAGGATCGCCAGCGTCTCCACTCTCTGGGCAAGGGTGCCGGTGCTCTCCGGGTACGGCTCATTGACCGCACGGAAAGACACACCGGGGAGCGTGGATTCCTCGTTGTACTTGTAGCTGTTACCCACGACCGGTATGAGCGGGAGCCGGTCAAGGATCGGGGATTCCTGCACGAACGTTTCGATGACACCGCGCTGAAGCTGGTCGGTGGAGAGCTTCGCGGATTCAGCAAGAGTAAGAGTCAAGGCCAATTCTCCGTTGATTAAGGGTGGTTGTTGAGAGTGCTGGGACTGCGTCAGTCCCAGAGGTCCGAGTCGTCCTCGGGTTCGGGGACAGTGATGCTGGTGCGTGCGCTGGGCGAGAGTCCGAGTTCGCGGATGTACCGGGCGAGCTGCCCCCGGTACTGGGTGGCGATGGTGGCGGCGCCGTTCTTGACCGTCCCGCGCTCGGCGGTCACCATCAGCCCGCGCTCTGACAGGTCACGTTCTGCCTGGTCGATGCGGGCGACGCAGACGCAGAGGTCTTTGACCGTGGTGTGGTCGACGTCTCCGATTCCGGCTGCCACTTCCAGGATCGGAACGACCCGCCGCCATTCCTCCGAAGCAACGGCGCGACAGCGGGAGTTCGCCGCTTCAACGGCGCGATCGGCGGACGGCGTGAATACGTCGGACCAATTGGGTTCGGTCAGGATGGCGCGTGGGACAATTACGCCTTCAGTGATATTGGATTTCGACGGGTTGCCCTCGCGCGCTCGCTGAATGGCTGGTTTTGGTCTGTATCTATCCGCCATAGGCTCCCGCCTTTCTGCTGTCTGTACGGACTTGAATTTCCAATAACGTCCACAGCTCCGGCGCGAAAGAATCTCCTCCCTGCCGTGCTTCTAGGACGGTGGAGGGGGGCCCTGCCTGGGGGTGGGGTCACTGCCGGCGGGGCTGGACCCTCTCGGCAGCCCATCCGCCCGGCTGGTGCTTCGCGGTCTCCCGGTTGTGGCACGACGTGCACAGCGGACGCAGATGCTCGAACGCATCCGGATTGACCACACGCTGCGCGAGCAACTGCCTACGACTCAAGGGGAAGTGGTCGGCCACCGTCGCAGTGCGCGAGCAGAGCACGCACCACGGATGCGTGTACAGGTACCGCTTACGGATCAGCGGCCACCGTCGCCCGTACGCGCTCGTCCCCGGTGTCACCCGCTGCGCGTTCGCTTCCTTCTCATGTGCGGGGCAGCGTCCGCCAGTTGTCAGCTCGGGGCACCCCGGGACAGAGCACGGGGGGGCGGGTTTTACGGGGCAGGGGGCACCTCCACTCACGGAGGAACTCGCCACAAAAGACCAACCCACAAATTGCAGCTTCACCGATTGCGGCATTTAGTCCCTATGGGCTATTGCGGGTAGCCTGCTTTTGCTATGCACTCCACACTGAATCTGCGCTGAACTGTGCGGCATGGAAAAGAGCAACGGCGTTAGTCCCGCATTTTAACTCCGCTGCGGTGGGCTCCACTTGACCGTTCAGCGCGTGCCCGTGTGGCTCGTCTCGCTCGTCACCGCAGCGGGCAGCAGCGGAGCAGCCTGGTGGGCGGGTCAGTGAGCCGGACAGCGCCCACCAGTCGTCAACTGTGACCTTCGGGGCTGGAACGATAAGGCGGGGCGCACGAGCATCGGGGGAATCCCCTAGAGCGCATGCGCCCGTGCGAGGCGGGGGAACAATACCCCTATGGGCGTGTGGGGAACGTTGATAGCGACCGTTGCTGGTGCCGCGATTGCTCTCGTGGGGCAGCACTTGGTGAAACGCGCGGAGGAACGAACCCGAATCTCGGAGCTGCTACTAGAGCAGTGCGCCGTGGTAGCGGCATCCTCAGCAGAGTTTCGAGATCATATCTGGGAGGAACGTCAACTGGGCTTAGAGGGACGGGTAGCTAGTTGGGATCTCTCAGCCCTGAGAATGGCAACAGCCCGCGTGCACATACTTGCGAACGATCAAGCCTTACTGACGTCACTGGAGCAGCTGAATAGGGCTGGTCGGAGCATGGGAAGCTACTGGCGTCAAGGGGACGTGAACGACGCTCGGTATACCGAACTTTGGGACCAGCACGGCGCCGCTGTGAAGCAGTTCCTATCGGCGAGCGGAAATACCGTGCGCCGCCGTCTGTCTTAATTCTGAACATTGGTTCAGCGCATATGAATGGGATGTACGAAGGTGGTCGGGGTTAGCGGGGTGTGGGGAATCGAACCCCGTTGCAGCCGGTTTCGTGACAGGTGACTAGCCCGCCCTACTCGCCGCCGCGTGCACCGTGCACCCCTACGCACCAGGGACGACCGGTCAGAGTCGACCCGGGGCGGTTCTAGGCGGGGCAGCGCTCTCAATGGACTACAACCACCGAGTCATCCCGCCCGCTAGCGCGACAGGCAGCACACGCGACCCGTAGGTATCTGGGCAGAGCCCCCCTGTCGCCGTTCTGGTAGGCGGGCTACCAACGGCGGACCCGGTCCATGGACTACAACATCAAAGTGATTTAGCCCACCGGGATGTCAGGCACCCCGAAGTCTGTAGCCGTGCTCGTCGAGCACACCGGCGAGAACGTCCCCGCACCCTTCCGCCGGCGAAGCGCCACCGTCACCGTGTCGGCAATCTCGGAAAGCTCGTCCGGCCCGTGCTCGTGCGTCTGGTCAACCTCACTGATGTACGGCAACGCTGCCCCCAAAGTCCGTAGCGGTCTTCAGTACGTGGCACGGTCGGCAAAGCACTTGAACGTTGGATGCCACGTCCTCGCCCCCGAGGGACAGCGGACGAACGTGGTCGACGTCCACCGCATCCGCCGGGAAGTCTTCCAAGCACCAGTCACACCACGCGTGACCCTTGGCCTGTAGCCGCTTCCGCAGAGCCGCAGCACCCGCATGCCGCTGTGCCGATCGCTTACGCTGCCGGTGACGGGAGCGAACCGCGGAACGCTGTTCGTACGCCTGGTGGTGTGTGTGGCAGCGTCCCCGGTGGGTTGCAAGCTCGGTGCAGTCGGAACAGCGCGTCATGTCGGCCCCCGTTGTCGTTCTCGGCGGGCAACCCCTTGGTCCATGTGACCGTGCCCATGGGGACCGTCACGCTGCCCAACAGGTTGCCCGTTGTCGTCCTGGTGCTCGTCCTCGCTGGCAACACCGGGCCGGACACGGTGGGGACTGCCGGACCGTTTCCCCCTGCCCGCGAGCCTGGCTCAAAGGATGGGTCGAACAGTCAGGCAGTCCCCGCGCCCCGCACGGCTGTAGTCGGCGTGTGCAGAGCAGCAAGTGAGAGAGGCAGGCACTCGGTCCGCCGGTTTCCCCCGTTGGGTGGGTGCGCGGTAACCCGCTCGCTCTCTTGCACCAGTGATAGGGACCAAAGGTTTCCCGCACTCCGCATCGAGCGGAGAACCGTGGATCCCTGTCCCTCTGGTTCCCTACCGATAGGGACCAAAGGTTTCCCGCACCCCTGCCGGGGTTCGCCGCTGGTCGACCCGAAGCGATGACGGGATGACGTTCAAGGTGCTGTCTTGGTTTCTCTCTATTTTTTTCTACGTAATCAAAAACAACCCTCGAACTGTCATACCGTCATGCCTCCCTCGCTGGTCGGGGCAGCCCGGGGCACCGGTGTGCGGGCATGGGAAAGCCCCGGCGGTCACGGGGACTACCGGGGCTGGCGGCAGGTTCGGTTGGGCGTCGAGCGGGTGCCCGGTCGCCCGCTCCCTCTTGTCCCAGTAGTAGGGACCGATGGGGGTGCGCGTCCTGGCCGCGTGTGCCGTAGACGGGCTGCTCCTGGTTTGTCGTTGGGACCCCACAAGTAGGGACCAGCGGGGGTACGCAGCGGGCAATCGGTGTTGCGGTGTCGGCTGTGACCCCGGTTTCTCTTCTCTACTACTTTTTCTATGGGTTCTAAAAAATGTCGAAACTCGACACTCTCAACACCCCTTCGTCTCTCCGCTGTAGGGCAACCCCGCCCGAGGACGACATGGCAGGCCCCGGGTCACCATCCGAAGCCGTAGATGCCCCAGGAACGCCGAACGGCCCGCCGCCGGAATCCCAGCAACGGGCCGCGAACGGCGCTCAGTCAGGCTCAGATCGCCTCGTCTTCGGGCGACTCCGCCCACCTCACGATCACGCGGTCAGTCGTGTTCGCGTTCCGCCCTCTGCCCACCGACTTGGCGATCCTCACCGAGTCAACGAACAGCGCCAAGAACTCGCGCTTCGTCTTGAGGTCCCACGCCGACCAGGTCGACCCCTCCCCTACTGGGTCCCCCTCAGTATCGGTCCACTCGCTCGGAATCCGGATGCTCTGGCTTTCTGCCGAGTCGAGTTCGGCAAGCCGCTCTGTCACACGTGCCTCATGGGCAGTGAGCCGTGCCATGGACTCCTGGAACATCTGTGTTCCGGTCTTGTCGTCGTACACGCCCGCCAAGCGGTCCGTGTGCAGGATGCGACGTGACTCCCGAACGTGCTCCAGCTCTGCCCTGACGGCCGCGCGTTCGGCGTCCCGCTGCGAGGTGTCACCCTGGCGGGCAAAGCGGCGGGATGCCTCAGCCAACCATTCAAGGTCGCCCGGGTCATCGGGGTCCATGGCGAGCAACCGGGCCCACACCAGACCCGCCGTCACCTTGTCCGCCGCATCTTGGCCAATGACCAATCCACCATGCCCCGCCACAGCGCCCGTTGCCCGGTTGCACTTGTAGTAGAGCTTTTCGGCCCGCCGATCAGCGACCATCACCGAGCCACACACGTCGCAGAACAGCAGCCCTTGCCCTGCCAGCAGCGTGGGCACGCTTCGTCCGCTACGCACGACCGTGTGCGTCCGTCCGTCCAATACGTCCTGGAGCTTCCACCACTCTTCAGCAGGGATCAGCGCGTCGTGTGCCTGGAGGGGTTGCCCGTCGTCGTCCCGCAGGATGACGCGCCGGCCCGCCTTGCCCGGCACCTTCTGTCCGTCAGCATCCCGAGTCGGCTGCACACGTCCCTGCCACTCGATCGCGTACCCGGCAAGACGCGGGTCCCGAAGGATGCGCAGCACGGTGGACGACACCCAGGAAGGGCGCTCCACCGCCTCAGAAGTCCCCCGAGCACGGCGCGCTGCGAGCCGCTTCACGCCCGACTCCCCCAAGGTGGTCGCTTTGGTCGGTGCAGCGTCCTCATTGAGTCGTTTGCCGATCTGCGAAGCCGACATGCCGTCCACCGCCCACTTGACCATCTCGCGGACGTACGGGGCTTCCACGGGGTCCGGGACGAGCCGGATGACGGACAGCTTGCCGTTCGTACGGCGCTCCGTCGTGAAGCCGTACGGGGCGACTCCGGCCACGTGGCTACCGACCCGTCGCAGCGTGTCTTTCGTCGCCGACACGTACGCGGACTTCATGTCGGATTCCTGCTGCGCAAGACCCGCGATGATGGCCAGGATGCCGACCCCGACCGGGGTTGAGGTGTCGAGATACGGTTCTTCGACGCTCACGAGCCGGACCCCGTAGGACTCCAACTCTTCGATGATCCGCATGGCTTCGAGAGCGCCACGCCGGGTGAGGCGGGACAGCGAGAAGACGACCACTGCGTCCACCTGCCCGGCTCGCACGGCTGTCATCATCTCTTCGAAACCGGGTCGGTGAATGCTCGGGTCCCACCCGGATTTCCCGACATCTTCGAAGTGCCCCTCGTCGGACCAGCCTTTCGTCGCGATCAGCGACGCGCACCGTTCACGCTGTGCCATGGGAGAACCCTGGGAGTCGTCTTCACGACGCTTTGACTGACGTACGTAGGACACTGCACGTACACGATCAAGACCAGGTGCAGTGCCTGGCCTGTGTTTCCTGAGAGGTGCCATGTGCCAAGCGTAGTAAAGATCAACGCACTGACCGTGCCCGCCGAGCAGCGGGAGGTCCTGGAGAAGCGGTTCTCGTCGCGCGCCGGGTCCGTGGAGAACTCCGACGGGTTCGAGTGGTTCGAGCTGCTGCGTCCCGTCGAGGGCACCGACCAGTACCTCGTGTACACGCGCTGGCGTGACGAGGAGTCCTTCAAGGCGTGGATGGAGGGCCCGATGAAGGAGGCCCACCAGCGCGGTGCGGGCAGCGGAGAAGGCGGCGAGCGTCCCAAGCCCGCCGCCTCCGGCTCCACGGTGTGGTCGTTCGAGGTGGTCCAGCAGGCCGGCCCGAAGACCGCCTGAGACCGCCCTGCCCTGCAGTTGCTTCGTCCGGTCTACATCTGGAGCAGCCGCTCCGTCACCTCGCGGTACTTGCGCAGGGCGACCCGCAGTTCCTCCGTCTCCGCCTCGCGGCCCTCGGTCTCCCAGCCGCCCCGGAGCGAACGGCGGTGCTCGGCAAGGGTCTCCGCGACGTGACGGGTGGCCTCCTCCAGTACGTGGTCGGCCTCCTCGACCGCGCGCCGCGGCTCGTCGACGAAGTGGTTGACGGCCTGCTGGAGGCGCAGCCCCAGCTTGTCGCGCTCACCGTGCGGCAGGAGCTGGGCACCCCTTCCGGGCCGGTGCGCGGTGGCGCCCGCGTGCGGTTCGCCGCCGGGGCCGCGCTCCTGGCCGGGGCTCTGTACCGGCGGAACCGGCGGAGCCTGCCGTTCCTGGCCCTGCCGCTGTCCCGGGACCGCGCCCGGACCCTCCGGCGGCCTGTGCAGCGGGCCGATTTCGTCCGATCCGCCTGCCCCCGTCACTCCGAAGTCCCTTGCACTGCGTCCCTGTTGCCCGGCCCGTACCGGGTCGTGCAGCGCGTCCGGCTCTGCTTCCGCACCGCGCTCCGACGGGGTCGGAACCCGGTGTGCCCCGGCGCCCCTGCCCTGCCCCTGCCCCTGCCCCTGCCCCTGCCCCTGCCCACTGTCCGCGGGCCTTTCGTTTCCGGCTCCGTACGTCATGTCAGACTCCCGTCCCCTTGGTGGGCCGGCCCAGCGGGCGCGGCCGGTGCGAACCCGAACCGTGCTCGTCCCTGCGGTGACCGTGACCGGCGCCGTGCTCGCCGCGCTCCGGTCCGTGGCCGCCCCGGTGCTCCGTGACCAGCGACTCGAACAGGGCGCGGGCCTCGACCACGGCCTCCCGCATCTCCTCCGTGGCGCTCTCCTCCGTACCGCTCTCGCCGCGCGCCGCGCGCCGCACCCTGCGGAACCCGTCGACGTGCTGGGCGTGGTGCACGGACAGCGCCTCGATCTGCTCGGTCCCGTCGTCCGGGTAGCCCCGTTCGACCGCGACCGCCGACAGCAGCCGGTCCGCCTCGGCGACCGCCTTCTGCGGGGAGTCGACGAACTGCTCCTGCACACCGGCCCACAGGGCCACGTAACTCTCGTGCCGCTCCCGCGGCAGCTCACGCGGGCGGAAGTCGCCGTACCGCTTCACCCGCTCGCCCAGCTCCTGCTCGGTGGCCTTCGTGTCGCCTCCGTGCCGGGCCAGCACCCTTTCGTACTCGGGGCCGAACCGCCGCTTCAGGCTCCCGCCGCCCACCCGGCCCCGTCCGGGACCGAGGAAGACGACAGCCGCCGCGACGGCGATCACGACCACCACGATCAGCACAATGATCAGGACTGTGGACATGTTCTGCCTTTCCGGTACGTGGCCCGAAAGCCCGTTACGGGCCCCTCGCCCACCGGGTAGCCCGTATTCCGGTGGCCAAACGGCCGTCGCTTCGGGTACAGAGATGCGATGACCTGGATCATCACCACCGAGCACCCGCGCACCCCGGACGCGACCACGCTGCGCCGCGACTACTACGACGAGGTCGCGAGCCGCTACTGGGAGCGCCCCGCCACGGAGCAGGAGATCGACGAGGGTCTGACCGACGACGGCACGGACCTGCTGGTTCCGCCGACCGGCACGTTCGTCGTCGGGCGCCACGAGGGCAAGCCTTCGGCCTGCGCGGGGATGGTCCTTCTCAGCGCCGAACTGGCCGAGCTGACAAGGGTGTTCGTACGCCCCGAAGTGCGCGGGACGGGCGGCGGCGGGCGGTTGCTGAAGGCGGTCGAGGAGACCGCGCGCGCGTTCGGCGCCAAGCGCATCCAGCTCGACACCCGCAACGACCTGGTGGAGGCCCGCGGCCTGTACACCAAGCACGGCTACCGGGAGGTCGAGGCACTCAACGCGAAGCGGTACGCGGAGCACTGGTTCGTGAAGGACCTGACGCAAGCCTGATGGGGACCTGCGCAGGCCTGCTGAACACCTGCCGCAAGCCCGACGAGGACCTGCCGAGGCCTGATGGGGACCTGCGCAGGCCTGGCGAGGACCTGCCGCGAGGGCGTGCGGCAAGGACGTGCCGCGAGGATTTCAGCGGCCGCGGTGTCCGAGCCGTTCCCTCCGCAGCTCCGCCGTCCCCGTCGGCCGCTCCGCGTCCGACCCGCACATCTCGCCGCTCAACTTCTCGACCAGCTCGGAGAGTTCGTCGTACCTCTCCGGCACCCACCAGTCGCCGAGCAGCTCCGCGAGGGACTCCTCGCGGGCCACCGCCAGCCGGTCGGCGACGGCCGCGCCCCGGTCCGTCAACAGCAGTGCGAGCCCCTCGCGCCTGGCAAGACCGCGTTCCTCGGTCTGCCGCGCCGCCTCCCGGATCACTTCCGGGGGTACGGTGCTGCGCTCGGCCAGCAGCGCCGGCTGGACGAGCCCGCCCCGGCGCATCCGCAGCAGCAGCCAGCTCGCGGCGGGGAGGTGGTCGTACCCGGCCCGCGCGGTGATCTTCTCGTAGGCGGCCCGGCGCCCGTCCCGGGTGCCCAGCACCGACAGGGCCCGCGCCACCTCGTCGTGCGAGGACCGCTCGACGGGGTTGCTGGCGAGGGTCTGCGACGCCTCGGGGGCGGTGACGGAGCCGCGGAGCCTGTCCTCCTTGAGGAACCACGCGAGGACGAAGGCGACGAGCCCGACCGGGGCCGCGTACAGGAACACGTCGGTGATCGCGGAGGAGTACGCGTCGAGCACCTCGGGCCGGAGCGCGGCCGGGAGCTCCGCGATGGCGCGCGGGTCGGACTCCAGCCGGGCGGCGTCGATGCCGGGCGGCAGCTGCTGCCCGGCCAGGGCCGCGGAGAGCTTGCCGTCGAGCCGGCCCGTGAAGACCGTGCCGAAGATCGCGACGCCGAACGAGGCGCCGATCGACCGGAAGAAGGTCGCTCCCGCCGTGGCCACGCCCAGGTCCTCGTACGGCACCGCGTTCTGCACGATCAGCACCAGGACCTGCATGACGAGGCCGAGCCCCGCGCCGAAGACGAAGAAGCTCAGGCTCATCTGCAGGGTGCTGCTGGTCGCGGTCAGCTGGTGCAGGAGGTACAGACCGACGGTCGTGACGGCCGTGCCGACGACGGGAAAGACCTTCCAGCGGCCGGTCCTGCTGACGATCTGTCCGGACCCCGTGGTGGAGATCAGCATGCCGAGCACCATCGGCAGCATGTGCACACCGGACATGGTCGGGCTGACCCCGTGCACGACCTGGAGGAACGTCGGCAGGTACGTCATCGCTCCGAACATCGCGAAGCCGACCACGAAGCTGATGACCGAGCTGAGGACGAAGGTCCGCACCGTGAACAGCCGTGGCGGAAGCACTGGTTCCGCCGCCCGCCTCTCCACGTGCACGAAGGCGGCGAGCACCACCACGCCCAGCACCCCGAGCCCGACGATCTGCGGCGACGCCCAGGCCCAGGTGGTGCCGCCGAGGGAGGCGATGAGGACGAGGCAGGTGGCGAGGGAGGCGATGAGGAAGGTGCCGAGGTAGTCGATGCGGTGCTTGGTGCTGCGGACCGGAATGTGCAGGGCGGCGGAGATGACGACGAGGGCGACGACGGCGACGGGCAGGTTGATGTAGAAGACCCAGCGCCAGCTCAGGTGCTCGGTGAACAGTCCGCCGAGGAGCGGCCCGAGCACGCTGGTGGTGCCGAACACGGCCCCGAAGAGCCCCTGGTACTTGCCGCGCTCCCGGGGCGCGACGAGGTCCCCGACGATCGCCATGGCGAGCACCATCAGCCCGCCGCCGCCGAGCCCCTGCAGCGCCCGGAAGGCGATGAGCTGCGGCATGTTCTGCGCGATGCCGCAGAGCACCGACCCGACGAGGAAGATCACGATCGCCGTCTGGAAGAGCTTCTTGCGCCCGTACTGGTCGCCGAGCTTGCCCCACAGCGGGGTCGCGGCGGTCGCGGCCAGCATGTACGCGGTCACCACCCACGAGAGGTGGTTCATGCCCCCGAGATCGCTGACGATCGTCGGCAGCGCGGTCGACACGATGGTCTGGTCCAGGGCCGCCAGCAGCATGCCGAGCAGCAGCGCACCGATGGAGACGAGCACGGCACGCTTCGGCTGCCCCTCACCGGGAGCGGGCGCGGAAGCAGGCGCATGAGCGGCAGCGGGACCCCGCGGCGGTTCCTGGCCCCGCCGGGCCGGTGTCTCCTGCGGTTGCTGCGGCTGCGGTGACTGCCGATCCTCCTGAGCCATGCCTCCATCCTGATTGTTTTGTACGGATACGGCCTGCCGAGCGGGCCCTCCCGCCGGACCTGACCATTGGGCCCCGGCGCCGGGGTCTGCATAATCGCTGGCAGTTCGAGGGAGGGGACCTCATGGAAAACGGACACCTATGTCCTGAATGCGGTACGGAACGGGCAGCACCGGACGGAAACAGACCCGGCCCGGGCGCCCCGGTCTGCGACTGCGCCCGCCGGGCCGCGGACGCACACCATGCGGAACGCACGGCGGCGATAGCCGACGCGGAGGACTTCAACCCCCTCCGCATCCGCCCGTACGTGAACCTGGGCCGCCCGAAGGACGACACCCCGCCGACCACCGCGACGCTTCCGGCATGCGAGGAGCGAGGCCCCGGAGGCGGGGCGACGGGGGCGGCGCACCTGGCACCGGGGGCCGCGCGCCCGGCACCCGACACCTCACGCCCGGCACCGGACGCGGCGCACCAGGCAGCGCACCAGGCACCGGACGCCGCACACACGGCACCGACTCCGGCGCCCACCCCGCCTTCCGGCCAGACCATGCCGCTGCGCGCGGTCCCGGCCGCGCACGCCGACGGGTCGAACCGGTACACCGAAGGATCGGCCGCTCACGCCGACAGACCCGCTCCGTACACCGACGTACCGGCTCCGTCCGCCGACGGACCGACCCCGTACGCCGCCCATCCGGCCCCGGACCCGGCCCCGTACACCGACGGCCCGACCCCGCACCCCGACGAACCGCCCCGCCGCCGCCGAGGCCGGGCCGCCGTCCTCCTGGCCGCCACGGCCGCCGCCGCGATCCTCACCGGCGCCGCCTTCGCCGTCGGCGCCTTCGACAGCGACACCGGCGGCACCCGCGCGCTCCCCGCAGGCGGCACCCCCACCGCGACCCCCACACAGGTCACCGGATCGAGCGCCGGGAGCGCCCCCTCGCACACCGCCTCCGCGTCGGCCTCGCCGACCGCGAGCGCGTCCCGTACCTCGCGCCCCACACCGACCCGCGCGACCCGCTCGGCGACCCCCACGCGCAAGCCGACGCCCCCTCCGCCGAAGGCGTCGAAGACTCCGACGGCCCCCGCGTCCTCGCCGGTCGCCCCGCCGCCGCCCGAACCCTCGCAGGACACTCCGCCGCCCGGCTCCCTCAGGGAGGGCTCCACGGGCCCGGACGTGCGGGAGCTCCAGGACCGGCTGTCCCAGGTCTGGCTCTACAACGGCGCGCTGAACGGGCGCTACACCTCCCGCGTCACCTCTGCCGTCGCGTCGTACCAGTCGCGCATGGCCATCGACGACGACCCGGCGGGCGTCTACGGCCCGGCCACCCGCGCCTCCCTGGAGGCCTACACCGACGAGCCGTGACCCGCCCGGCGGCCCAGCCGTGACCCACCCGGCGGCCCTGCCCCTCGACTTGCCCCGCGACGCACTCCGCGGCCTGCCCCACGCCTCGCTACCCGCCCGGCCCCGTGACCCACGCCTCACTCCGCATCACGGAGACGGGGTGGCGCGAACCCCTCCCGGTTTTGTATCGTGCAAGAACAAAGTGGTTCCGTCCGCGTACCCTGACCGGTGGACGGAACCGCTTGTTTCTTTCCGCAAGCCCGCGCCCCCAGCGCCCTGGAGTCCGACATGCCCAGCACCACCGTCCTGCCCTTCAAGGCCCTCCTCCTGGACATGGACGGCACGCTCGTCAACTCCGACGCCGTGGTCGAACGCTGCTGGCGGGAGTGGGCCGTGGAGCACGGCCTGGACCCGGTCGAGGCGCTCAAGGTCGTCCACGGCCGGCAGGGCTACGCCACGATGGCGGTCCTCCTCCCGGACCGCCCGACGGAGCTCAACCACGCGGACAACAAGGTGATGCTGGCCAGGGAGACCGCCGACACCGACGGTGTCGTCCCGGTACCCGGCGCCCCCGCCTTCATGGCCGCGCTGGCGCACCTGCCGCACGCCCTGGTCACCTCCGCCGACGAGAAGCTGGCGCAGGCCCGGATGACGGCCGCCGCGCTGCCGATGCCGACGGTGCGGGTGACCGCCGAGCTGGTCGGCGCGAGCAAGCCGGACCCGGAGGGCTTCCTCAAGGGCGCCGCCGAGCTGGGCTTCGACCCTGCCGACTGCATCGTCTTCGAGGACTCCGGCGCGGGCATCGCGGCGGGCAAGGCGGCCGGAATGCGCGTGCTGGGCATCGGCCCGCGCGCGGGCGCGCACGACCCGACGGAGCTGGTGGCGGACCTGACGCAGGTACGCATCGAGACCGCCCCGGACGGCACGACGGCCCTGCACATCACGGTCTGATTCCGCGTACGTGAGAGG